>JASFEJ010000023.1:0-13194 GCA_050124895.1 Dehalococcoidia bacterium | reverse complement strand
CCGCCAGCGCCGCCAGCACCTGGGCGCTGGTGAGCACCCACCAGAGACTGGCGTCACCGACGAGGAGGTATTCACTGCCGACGATGAAGCCGGCAAGCACCACCGCCAGCGCCCCCTTGCATATATCGAGGGCGGCGACGATAACGCCCCACTTACGGCCCGCCGTGCGGAGCACGTTGGTTGCCCCCGTCTTGCCGCTGCCGTAAGACCTGACATCCACCTTGGCCAGCCGCCGACTCAATAGGTAGCCGATGGGAATAGAGCCCAGCAGGTAGCCGATGACGACTACGGCTAAGAGCTTAAAGATGATAACTGTCACTGCTCACCTCGGGTCTTGAAGACGAAGCGTAAGGGCGTGCCAGCAAAGCCGAAAGACTGGCGCAGCTTGTTTTCCAGATAGTGCTGGTAGGAGAAGTGGATGAGCTTGGGGTCGTTGACGAAGAAGACGAAGGTGGGGGGATTAACCTCGGCCTGAGTGGCGTAGAGAATCTTGAGCTGTTTTTTGCCCTTCCGGGGCAGGTTATGCGCCGCCACCGCCTGCTGGACCAAGTCGTTGACCTCGGTGGTGGCGATGCGTTTCTGCCTCTCCTGATAGACCTCAAAGGCCTGAGGTATGACCCTATCCACGCCCTGGCCGAACTTAGCCGAGCTATAGACCACGGGCGCGTAGCTCATGAACTTCAGCTTTTTTCTTATATAGTTAGTAGTTTCCTTCATATCCTGGTTTACCGCTAAATCCCATTTATTGACGACTAGTACAACCCCCTTGGCCGCCTGCTGGATATAGCCAGCAATATGCTCGTCCTGAGAGGTTAACAGCTCGGTGGCGTCTAGGACGAGTAGAACTACATCGGCCTCATCGATAGCCTTTAGTGCCCTTATTACACTGTAACGTTCTACTCCTTTTCCCCACCGACCCCGCCGCCGAATTCCAGCGGTATCAATAAGTATCACATTTTGACCACTAAAGTCAAGTAGGGTATTGATGGCATCGTGGGTGGTTCCGGGGGTTTTATCGACGATAGCCCGCTCTTCACCGAGGAGGCTGTTTAGGAGCGTCGATTTGCCCACATTGGGCCGCCCCACGATGGCCAATTTCATGATTTCGGCGCTTATTTCCGTTTTCTGAGGGGCGGGGAGGAGAGCGCCGACCCGGTCCAAGAGCTCGGCGGTGCCCCGCCCGTGATAGGCGGAGATAGCCAGCGGCTCGCCCAGTCCCATTTCGTAGAACTCGACGGCCTGGCTTTCCCGCTTGGGGTTATCCGATTTGTTAGCCGCCAGGATTATGGGCTTGCTGGCAGGGCGCAGCATCTCGGCAATCTCCAGGTCGGCGGGCAAGATGCCGGACTCGCTATCGACCAGGAAGATAATAACATCGGCTTCGGCGATGGCGGCTTCAACCTGCTCCTTGACGCCTAGAGAGATGGTGGTGCTGGGCTGCACCTCAAGGCCACCGGTATCGACCAGGGTGAAGCCGGCGTCCTGCCAGGCTATATCGGCGAAGACGCGGTCGCGCGTCGTACCGGGCATATCGGCCACGATGGCGATTCTCTTGCCCGCCAGTCGGTTCAAGAGCGTGGACTTACCCACGTTCTGCCGCCCGACGACGGCTACAATTGGCTTGGACATATTCTATAGACTCCGTAAAGAAAGCGATAGCTCCGCCTCCATTTGGCTAAAGGGGAAATTTGACTCCTTAACGGGCTTTGGCCCTCTTTGGTCGCCTTGCATTGGAACCCCGCGCCTTGAGGAACTGGGCGATGCCACAGCCGACCACCGCCAGGCCCAGAAACAGGGCCAGGAAGGCGCTCACCTGAGCGAAAGAGGTGGACGGATATACATCCAGGACGACCTGCATACCGCTCTCTTCGGCGGGCAGGGCGAACTGGGTGGGGAAAGCCTGACTGATGACGATAATGGCGAAAACCGTCGCCATCGCCCCCAATATTATCTGAACAATAGCTAGTCTCATGGCTTTACACTCTCCTCCTATTCAGGTGTTGGCGGGGCGGCGGGCTTGGCCGCGGAAATTGCCTTGGCAAACTTGACGCTGGGTGGCTCGATTTCGGTCCGCGCCACCCGCCTCAGCTCGGCGATATTATCCCGGAACTGCTGGACGAAGGCATTATATTCCTCCACCAAGCGATTGTACTGGTCGATAAGCTCCGGGGGCAGCGGCATAGCCTGCGCCACCTCATAAAACTGCTCCATGAACTCGTTGTAGTGGCTGTTTATCAGCCAGAGCTCGCTCAGGTAGGTGCGCAGATAGAGAGCAAAACGCCCCGTCCTGATATCGCTCTCCACCCGCTCACTGAAGCTGTCGCACCAGGTGTTAAAGATGCGCTGGGCCACCTCGGTCTCCCGCGCCCAGCCCCAGACCCGGGCGTTATCGCTGGTGAGCAGGCTGCGGATGATGGTGAAGATAGACAGCGAGGAATCACCGGTAAAGCGGCGGTTAAAATAGCCCGCCAGCTGCTTGAGCCTCATCGAGGCGCGCTCTACCGACCTCTCCCGGGCGGTACTCACGGCCACGGTCAGGCCGATAACGAGGAGTACCAGCATTACTAATGCCAAGACCCAGAGCGGCCACTCGTATTGACGACCGATAAGAGCCACGACGGTAATCAGAATCGGGCACCAGCCCCATCTTACTATTACCGATAATACGTACATAGCTGCCCCCCTTTAACCCCTAACGATAGTAGCTCAGCGGAATCTCCAGGCCACCCAGCATCGCCGCCAACAGCGCCTTTTGGGCGTGCAGCCTGTTTTCTGCCTGGTCGAAGACCACCGAGAGCGCGCTGTCGATAACCTCGTCGGTCACTTCCTCGCCGCGGTGAGCGGGAAGGTCGTGCATGAATACGGCGTCCTCCTTGGCTAAAGAGAACAGGGTGGCATCCACCTGGTATTTGGCGAAGGCCTTGCGCCTCTTTTTGGCCTCGTCCTCCTGCCCCATGCTGGCCCAGACATCGGTATAGACGATATCCGCCCCCTCCACCGCCAGCCGCGGTTCTTCGGTGCAGAGCACGCCGCCGTCGGCGCAATTGCTCCGCGCCAGGTTCAGCGTCTCTTCGTCGATAGCGTAGCCAGGGGGAGAGGCGATGCGGAAGTTCACCCCCATCAGCGAAGCCGCCAGCATCAGACTGCGCGCCGTGTTGTTGCCGTCGCCGACAAAAGCCAGCGTTAAGCCCCCCAGCTCGCCTTTCTTTTCGGCGATGGTGAGCAGGTCGGCCAGGGCCTGGCAGGGGTGTTCCCAATCGGAGAGGGCGTTTATCACCGGCACCGCTGAGTATTCGGCCAGCACCTCTAAGGTCTGGTGGGAGAAGGTGCGGGCGGCGATGGCGTCCACATAGCGGCTGAGCACGCGCGCCACGTCGGGCACCGATTCCCGGCCCCCCAGCCCCACCTCGGCCGGAGAGAGATAGATAGCTTCCCCACCCAGCTGGCGCATGGCCAGCTCGAAGCTGACCCGCGTCCTGAGCGAGGGCTTCTCGAACATTATGGCCAGCGACTTGCCTTTAAGCATGTCGAGCCAGCCCTGGCTTTTAAGGCTGATGGCGTCGGTTATGAGCAGGCGGATGTCCTCGGCCTCAAGGTCATTTATAGATAACAGGTCTTTGCCTTTCATGACCTCAAGTATATCATGAAAAAGGAAATATTCAATAATGATTTTTGGCAAGAAAAGGGGGGTTCTTTTGGGGGGTTAGAGGGGTACCACCCCACCTTGTTTTATATCTATTCCCACCCACCACCCTTTTGACGTACGCAAACAAGGTGGGGTGTGACGAAAAACTAACGCTTGACACCCCATCCCCTACCCCCTAACATACCCTCAGGAGGTGGCGATATGGCCAAGACGGAAAAATTCACCATCAACGGGGACAAGGTGGTGGAGAAGATCAATCAGCTCATCCACGAAGGCAACATCAGAAGGGTGCGCATTATCCACGAGAAGAAGACGGTAATCGAGATTCCGCTATCGGTGGGCGCGCCCGTGGCGGCGGTAACCATAATGATAGCACCCCTGCTGGCGGCGGTGGGCGCCTTCGCCGCCCTGGTCACCGAGTGCACCCTCGAGGTGGAGAAGATAGAAGACGAAGAGGAAAATTAGCAGGAGCCATCCTTCTGGAGGTCTTATGCCCCAACTGGTTAAAGGCGGCAAGTTCGTCTACGGCCTGTCCCGAATAGGCCCGCAGGGCGATATCGTTATACCCCCGCAGGCGATGAAAGAATACGGATACGCGGCGGGCGACAATGTTATCGTCATGAGCGGGAGTCGGACGTCGGGCGGCTTCGGACTGACGCAAAAGAGGCTCCTGGAGAAATCGGAGTTAAAGGCTATGGTGGAGGCGCTGCCCGGACTGATGAACTTCCGAATAGCCGAAGCCGAGACCATCGAAAATGAGGGCCGGTTCTTCTGCTGGACAATAATAAAGGACGGCGGCTGTGTCAATCTTCCGGATTCAACACTCGCCGACTACGGTTTAAAAGCGGGGGACGTGCTGGCGGTGGGGCGGGGCAGCTACCTTTCTATCGCCTTTATTGCCCGCGGCCCTATCCTAGAGGAAGCCCTGAAACACCCGGAGCTGGAGGTGTTCGGGGGCTAATATGCTAGAAATCATCTTAGCGCGGCACGGGGAAACCGAGTGGAACGTGGAGGAGGTCTTCCGGGGCCGAATCGACATTGAGCTGAACGAGACGGGAAGGCGGCAGGCGGAACTTTTGGCGGAACACCTGGCCGAGCTAAAGATAGAGGCCGTTTACTCCAGCCCCTTGAAACGAGCCTTAGACACAGCTGAAGCCATTGCCCGCCGCCATAAGCTCAAGGTGGAGGCCAACCCCGGGCTCACTGATTGCGACTTCGGTCAGTGGCAGGGCTTGCCTCTCAAGGAGGTCAGGGAGAAATATTCAGAGCTCTACCGGCAGTGGGCGGAAAGCCCGCACCGGGTAAAGATACCCGGCGGCGAAAGCCTGGACGAGGTTAGAAAAAGAGCCTTAAAAATTGTAAACGAGATATTGGCCAAACACCGGGAAAGGGTGGTGCTGGTATCGCACCGGGTGGTGAACAAGGTCTTGATTAGCGCCCTGCTGGGGCTGGATAACTCCCATTTCTGGAAAATAAGACAGGACGTCGGCGCCACGACCACCTTCAGCCACCGGGACGGGCGCTTTGTGCTGCTGAAGCACAACGACACCTCATATTTGAGCCCCCTGCCCAAAGCTCAACGGCGGGACTTTTAGCCTATCCCCCACCCTCCCCCTCTGCTATAATAGACTCATGGATAAACCGCTGCTGGTCCTCTTCGACGGCAACGCCCTGCTTCACCGCGCCTTCCACGCCTTGCCCCCCCTCACCCTGCGCAAGAGCGGCGAGATGGTGGGCGCCGTCTACGGCTTCGCCCAGATGCTGCTCAAGGTAATCAACGAATTGAAGCCCAGCCACTACGCCATCGCCTTCGATATGAAGGGGCCTACCTTCCGCCACAAGCTCTTCGACCAGTACAAGATACACCGCCCCGAAACACCGGAGGAACTGGTGGGACAGCTGGGGCGGGTGAGGCAGCTGGTCGAGGCCTTCAAAATACCCACCTTCGAGATGGAGGGCTACGAAGCCGACGACCTGCTGGGCACGTTGAGCAGTCAGGCCAGCGCCAAGGATGTCGAGACCATTATCGTCACCGGCGACGCCGACGCCATGCAGCTGGTCTCGCCCAGGGTAAAGGTGCTCTACCCCAAGCCGAGAAAGTCCTTCAGCGACACCATGCTCTTCGACGCGGCGGCGGTAAAGGAAAAGTACGGCGTCAAGCCGGAGCAGATCGCCGACCTGAAAGGTTTGGTGGGCGACCCCTCGGATAACATACCCGGCGTGACCGGTATCGGCGCTAAGACGGCGGTAAAGCTCATCGAGCAGTTCGGCTCCGTCGAGGGCATTTATGAGCATATAGATAAGGTCGAGCCGGAGAAGCTGCAGAATTTGCTTAAAGAGCAGGAGGCCATCGCCCGCCAGAGTAAAGAGCTGGCTACCATAGTTACCCAGATGCCCGTGGAGCTAAAGCTCGACGACTGCCGGGTAAGCCAGTACGACCGCAGCCAGGTGACCGAGCTCCTCCGCGAGCTTGAGTTCGGCAGCCTGCTCAAAAAGCTGCCCACGGCGGAGGGAGAGAGCGTTGAAGCCAAGCCGCCTGAAGGGGAATACAAAATCGTCAACAGCGCCGCCGAGCTGGATAAGCTCACCGAGAGGCTAAGGTCAGCCCAAACCTTCGCCTTCGACACCGAGACCACGGGCCTGGACCCGATGACAGCACAGCTGGTGGGCATATCGCTGTCGCCGGCGAAGGGGGAGGCCTACTATATCCCCGTGGGGCACATCGGGCTGGATACGATAACCCAGCTACCCTTGGAGGAGGTCATCGCCAAAATCAAGCCGGTTATGGAAGACAAAAGCTTAGCCAAGCTGGCGCACAACGGCAAGTACGACATGGCCATAATGGCTAACTACGGCGTCACCGTCAACAACCTGAGCTTTGATTCTATGGTGGCGGCTTATTTATTAGGGGAGAAGTCGATGGGACTAAAGGCCCTCGCCTTCGAGCACCTGGCGGTGGAGATGACGCCCATTTCCGAGCTTATCGGGGCGGGCAAGAAGCAGATTCCCATGTCCCAGGTGGAAATCGCCCGCACCGCCGACTACGCCGCCGCCGACGCCGACATGACCTTTAGACTAGTCGAAATATTCGAAAAGGAGCTTAAAGAGCAAAAGCTCTGGAAACTCTTTGACGAGGTCGAGTTGCCCTTAGTTCCCATCTTATTACACATGGAGCGGAACGGTGTCGCCCTAGACGGCGGCCTGCTCAAAGAGATGTCGCAGCGGCTGGGCGAGCAGCTGGCCAGGGTGGAGAAGGAGATTTACGATAACGTCGGCCACGAGTTCAACATCAACTCGCCGCAGCAGCTGAGCAAGGTATTATTCGAGGAGCTGCATTTGACACCCGCCCGCAAGACCAAGGGGGGCTATTCCACGGGGGCGGCGGTGCTGGAGGAACTGCTCGGCGTCCACCCCATCATCGAGTTGATACTGGACTACCGCCAGCTGAGCAAGATAAAGTCGACCTACATCGATGCCCTGCCCGGTTTAATTAACCCCAGGACGGGGCGTTTGCACACCAGCTTCAACCAGACGCGGACGACTACGGGGCGGTTGTCTTCCAGCGACCCCAATCTGCAGAACATACCGGTGCGGGGGGAGCTGGGCAAAGAAGTAAGAATGGCCTTTATCGCCCCGGAGGGTTCGCAGTTGCTTTCGGCGGATTACTCGCAGATTGACCTGCGCGCCCTGGCCCACCTATCGCAGGACGAGAGCCTGACCAGCGCCTTCCGCCACGACGAGGACATTCACACCGCCACCGCCGCTCAGGTCTTCGGTGTCGAGCCGTCAAAGGTGACCGCGGAGATGCGGCGGGTGGCCAAGACGGTGAACTTCGGCGTTATCTACGGCATGAGCGAATACGGGCTGGAGCAGGCGACGGGCCTATCCCGCGAGGAAGCGGCCCAGTTCATTAACGCCTATTTCGCCAAATACCCAGGGGTCAAAAAATACCTGGAGTCGACCAAGGAAGAAGCCCGTAATACGGGCTATGTGCAAACGATTTTAGGACGGCGGCGGGCCATACCCGAAATCAACGCCCAGAACCGCCAGGTGCGGGAGGCCGCCGAGCGCATGGCCATCAACATGCCCGTGCAGGGGACCTCGGCCGACATCATCAAGGTGGCCATGATTAACCTGGAGCGGGAGATAGAAAAAAACAGCTTAAAAAGCCAGATGCTGCTGCAGGTGCACGACGAGCTTATCTTCGAGGTGCCCTCAGCCGAGCTCAAGGAGATGAAGGCAATCGTCCCCGAGCTGATGACCTCGGCCATAGAGCTTAGCGTCCCCCTGAAGGCCGCCGTCAAGACGGGCCCCAACTGGGGAGAGATGGAATAGGGGGTATGAGCCGGCGCGCTATCAGCGTTTACGCCCTTCTCATCGCCCTTTTCGGGGTCTTATGCTATTTCGCCCACCGTTACGACCATTTCCCCGGTGACCCGAGCGTAAGCCTCTGGATTCAGGACCTTGATTTCAGCGGCGTCAAGCCGCTCATGCGGTTTGGCCCCTACGCCCTTATACTGGCCATAGCCATCGCCTTAAGGTTATGGTTGCCCTCGCGGTGGCGGGCGGCTATAGCCATCGCCCTGACCGCCCTTGGCGCCGCGCTTATCAGCTGGCTGATGAAGCTCATGGTCAACCGCCCCCGCCCCGACAGCGAGCTGGTGCAGGTAATGGCAGGGGCCTTCAGCACCAACTTCCCCAGCATGCATATGGCCTGTATCACCGTTATCAGCGGCTTCCTCTTTTATCTGGCGCCGAGGCTGGTGAAGTCAGCGACAGTTATATGGCTTCTGCGGGCGCTGCTCATCGCGTTAATTCTTTTCACCGGGGTGGCGCGCCTCTACCTGGGGACGCACTGGCTCAGCGACGCGGCGGGGGGAATCTTTCTGGGAGGGCTGGTGCTCTACCCGGCCATAGTTTTATACAGGAGATACGAGGCGAAAAATGCCTGAGCTGCCCGAGGTCGAGACGATAAGGAGAGAGCTGGAACCGCACGTCGTCGGGCGCAGCGTCAGCGGGCTTGACTTCAACTGGGAGGGCATCGTGCGCCGGGCTTCGCTGGAGGAGTTTTCCAGCCGCCTTATCGGGCAGAGGATAACCGGGCTGGGGCGGCGGGGTAAATACCTTATTTTCAGATTGTCCAGCGGGCAGGCGTTGATCATACACTTAAAGATGACGGGCTCGCTCTGGCTCAAAGACCCCGAAAAATTCGTCCGGGCGATAATTCACCTCGACGACGGCACCAATATCTATTTCCGCGACCCGCGCAAGTTCGGCATCATGTGGCTGGTTGACGACGAAAAGAGCGTCGGCGGCAAGCTGGGCCCCGAGGCGCTGGGCAAAGGCTTCACGGCCAAGGTGCTGGCGGAAAAGCTAAAGAACCGCACGGCGCCGATAAAGGCGCTGCTCTGCGACCAGGGGCTGGTGGCCGGTATCGGCAACATGTACGCCGACGAAGCCCTGTTCCTGGCCAAAATCCACCCCATGAGGGCGGGGGGAAGCCTGACCAAAGAAGAGGCCAAACGGCTGCACCAAGCCATACAAAGAGTGCTGCGTGTCGGCATAAATGATAAGGGGGCCAGCACCGACACCTATTTTCGCCCCAGCGGCCAGCCCGGCACCGCCCACTGGCGGTTCCGCGTGGCCCACCGGCGGGGAGAAAACTGCCCGTTATGCGGCACGCCCCTAGAGCGCCTACCGGTGCGTAACCGGGGCAGCTATTTCTGTCCCAAATGCCAGAGAGCCTAGTCGTCCCAGAGGCGGAAGGGCGGGTATTCGTCCGTCATCAGCGAGGCGTAGGCGCCCACCCGTAAGCTCCAGCGGTTAATACCCACCACCAGCTTGAAGATTTCCTTGGGGTATTTACCGGTAAAGAGCAGGACGATGGCGGCAATGAACACCAGAATGAATTTCAGCCCACCGCCCCCGTTGTCACCGGCGCCTCCCTGAAAGGCGGCAAGGACGGCGTAGTGGGGGATGGCCAGCAGCCACCACTTTATCAGCACCAGCCCGCGGGAGAGCTTCTTGGGGTAGGCAATCTCCAGGTCGGCGGGGTAGTTGGCATCAGGCTCCAGCGAGAAGGGCGGGTATTTGTCCGTGCCCAGCGCGCTGTAGGAGTAAAAGCCCACCCGCCAGCTCCAGCGCAGCACTCCGGTATTGAATTCGAAAAGCCCGCGCGGGTATTTCCCCGTGAAGAGAATGGCGAAAAAGGCGATGATGCCAACGACGACGAAGGCAATCCAGAGGAAAAATAGGACAACGTAGTGGGGAATCGCTAGCAACCACTTGAGCAGCCACCAGCCGTTGGCCGGCGGCACGCTAAGCTCGCCCTTGACCGAAACCGGGTAGGTCTTTGACTTGGCCATGCTTCCACCTCCTTAAATCTTTTCGAGTCTATAGTCCCAATTTACTATGTCGAAAAGACTATAGTCAACACCGTGTTACGCCCGTTCTTCAGGAGAGTTTAGGGCGTACGTCTTTCTTTCCCACCCCACACCACCTTGTTTAGCGTACGCATTTCTATCCCGCCCTGCCCACCCCTAGAGGGGATTCTCCCTCTAGAATTCCTTCTGGGTGGCGGCCGCTCCACCCCACCTTAAAGGGGGATATAAAAGGGGCACCACCCTTATAGGGTGGGTATTGGGTGGGAAGAAAAACCTGTGGGTGGGGAAAGCTATATAACCCCCTGCTCTTTGAGCCTATCTATATCGCCTCGGCTCAGTCCCAAAAGCTCCCCGTAAACATACTCGTTGTCCTGGCCTAAAAGCGGGGCTGACTGGCTATAGACGGGTGGAGTCTCCGAGAGCCTTATTGGGTTGGCGTCGGAGATGGTCCTGCCCAACTCGGGGTGGTCGAGCTCGACAAAGAAGCCGCGCTCTTTGAGCTGGGGGTCTTTAGCCAAATCGCGGGCATCCTGGACAACGCCGGCGGCTACCCCCTGCTTTTGTAGTAAAGCCATCGCTTCTTCGGCGGTGTGCTTTTGCGTCCACTCCCCTATCAAAGAGTCGAGCGCTTTTCTATTCTCAAGGCAGGAGGACAGAGTAGCAAACCGCTTCTCTTCAGCCCAGGGCGGATTGCCCAGCGCCTTTTTGAGCCCCCGCCACTCCTCCTCGCTGGCGACGCTAATAGCGCACCAGCGGTCGTCGCCCTGACAGCGATAGACACCCTGCAACGGCTCTTCGGGGGGAACAAAAGCGTCGCCGAGCAGGCTGGCCATCGCCTCCACCTGGGAGATATCGATGTGCTTGCCCTCGCCCGTGCGCCTTCTGTATTCAAAAGCGCCGAGCAGGGCCAGACAGGCGAAGAGGGCGGCGACATGGTCGGCATAAGCCGTGCCCGGCCCCAGCGGTGGGCCGTCGGGGTAAGCGGTGAGGTGAGTCAGCCCCGAGAAAGCCTGGACGGTGGGGCCGAAGCCGGTGTAATCTTTAAGGGGGCCGCTACTGCCCATCGTGGAGAGGCTGAGCATGATTATATCGGGCTTTATCTTTTTGAGGTTGGCGTAGTCAAGGCCCCAGTTGGCCATGACGCGGGGGGTGAAGTTCTCGACGACGGCGTCGCTCAAAGACACCAGTTTTTTGGCCAGGGCTACGCCTTCGGGCTTATTCATATTCAGGGTGATGCCCCGCTTACCGCGGTTCCAGGTGTTATCGTAGCCGCGGGCAAAGGCGTCATCTTCCTGGGGGGGGAGGGGCTGGACTTTGAGTACCTCGGCGCCGAAGTCGGCCAGGATGCGGGTGGCGTAGGGTCCCGCCAGCACCCAGCTGAAGTCGAGGATTCTGAGGTTTTTTAGGATTGAGTCAGTCATTTTTTCTCAACATCACCCATATCTTGGTGCCGCTGGCGGGGAGTTTGTATTTCTGGCCCAGGTGCTCGACATCAAGCCAGAACTTCCGCTCTTCTAGCTGGGGGCTGGATAGAAGGTCTGATGGCGAGGCGACCTCCGCCCAGGGGAAGCGCATCAGCTGGGCTTTTTCCACCAGCTTGGCTTTGGAATGGCTTTTCGTCCAGCGCTCCAGGACTTCGATGATATGGCCAATATTCTCAAGGCGGTAGTCGCCGTCCCGCCATTTTTCGTCGGTTAAATCCTCAGCCATGCCCTCGGAATCAAGCCACTCCACCAACGTCTCCCACTGGTAAAACAGGGAGAGCAGGACGTAGCCGTCTTTAGCCGGAAAGACGCGGAAGGCGTTATTCCAGTGGAGGCTGCCCTGGCGCTGCGCCACCTCATCCTGATAGAAATAGCGCACCAGGACGTGGTCGAGGGCGGCGGCGACGCCCTCCTGCAGAGAGATATCGATATGCTGGCCTTTTCCGGAGCTATGGCGGTTCCACAAAGCCATCAGGACGCCGGTGGCGGCAAAAAGCGAGCCCAGGTAATAGCTCTGGTGGCCGAAAATCTTCAGCGGCGGCTTTTCCGCTTCGCCGTTTACGTAGAGCTGCCCGCCCAGGGCACTGGCCACCAAATCGCTTGACTTATAGTCGCGGTAAGGCCCGTCCTGACCGAAGGGGGTTATAGAGGCCATGATAAGGCGGGGGTTGATTATGGCGAGTTGGGAAAAACCAAGGCCCAACTTATCCAGATGACCGGGTGACTGGCTTTCAATAAGGACGTCGGCTTTTTTAACCAGCTCCTGAAAGAGCGTACGTCCTTCTTTCAACTCCAAGTCCAGCGTCAGCGACTTTTTGCCCAGGTTCTCCCAGCTAAAGGTCGGGGTTATGCCCGGTGGCTCGACGCGGATAACCTCCGCCCCCATATCGGCCAGAAAACGAGAACAGAGGCGGGCTTTCTCATCAGTGAGGTCGAGGATACGGTAGCTTAAGGCACCCTGCCTTTTCATAGCTTCGATAGCGCGGCGGCGATGCGCTGCATTGAGCGCTCCCGGCCCAGCACCGCCATCGTCTCGAAGAGGGGCGGGG
The DNA here is from genome assembly GCA_050124895.1 of Dehalococcoidia bacterium. Classification (GTDB taxonomy): domain Bacteria; phylum Chloroflexota; class Dehalococcoidia; order Dehalococcoidales; family BS750m-G39; genus E44-bin88. Next base: position 632 of record JASFEJ010000023.1, on the reverse strand, counting down.
CGGCCGTCTGACCGGTGACGGCCACCCGGAGCACGCCGAAGAGCTGGCCCGTCTTTAAACCCAGCTCGGGCGCCAGGGGGCGGAGCACGCCTTCCAGAGACTCGTGGTCAAAGTTTTGGAGCGCTTCCAGCTTCACCTGCGCCGCCTTTAGTGCCTTGAGAGTGGATTCTTTGTCCATCTTTTTGCCGATGAGCATTTCTGGGTCGTATTCAAGCTCGTTGACGAAGAAGAACCGGGTCAGCTCGACCACCTCTAGCAGTGTCTTGGTTCTCTCCTGCACCAGTGGCAAAACCTTTCGGACGTAGCCCTCGTCCTCGATAAACGCCTCGCCGGTGATGACGTCCGTCATCAGGTAGGGCTGCGCCGCCTCGAAGAACTCCTCGGGGTTCAAGGCGCGGATATAGACGCCGTTCATCCAGTCCAGCTTGTCGCGGTTGAAGATGGCCCCCGTCTTGCCGATTCGCTCCAGCGAGAAGCTGTCCACCAGCTCCTGGCGGGGGATAATCTCGGTCTTATCGTCCAGCGACCAGCCGATGAGGGCCAGAAAGTTGAACATGGTCTGGGCCAGATAGCCCTGGTCGCGGTAGTCGAGTATGGAGACGGAGCCGTGCCGCTTGCTCAGCTTGGCGCGG
>JASFEJ010000022.1:0-13360 GCA_050124895.1 Dehalococcoidia bacterium | reverse complement strand
CGCCCCCAAAGCGCCTATAATCTGAGGCTCCTCGGGAACGGTGATTTCCATCTTGATTTCGTCCTCTAGGAATTTCTTCACCCCTATATTTTTAGCCACACCCCCGGTGAGGACTATCTCCCTCTTATAACCGATGTGCTTGCCCATGTTGGCAATTCTGGCCGCTGCCGCTTTATGAATTCCAGCGATTAAGTCCTCTCTTCGTACTCCTTGAGCGCGGAGGGAAACCATCTCGCTCTCGGCAAAAACGGTGCAGGTACTGCTTATCTGGCATGGGTTCTGGCTTTTGAGTGACTCAGCGCCCATCTGGCTTATATCCAGTTTCAAAACATTAGCCATGACTTCGAAGAATCTACCCGTACCAGCCGCGCATTTTTCGTTCATGGAAAACTCGGCAATGTTACCGGCTTCGTTAAGCCCGATTACCTTGCTGTCCTGACCACCGATATCAATGATGGTTCTAACTGCCGGGGATATGAAACGTGCCCCTTTGGCGTGGCAGGAGATTTCGGTGAGTTGCTTATTGGCGAAGGGGACGGCGCTTCGAGCGTAACCTGTGGAGACGACAAAGCCGAGGTCGTCCGTGGAACAGCCAGCTTTTTCCAGAGCTAGATTGGTTATTTCATTGGCGGTGTGAATAACATCGAAGCCTGTTGGCGCAATAAAATGAGACAGAATCTTACCATCGCTCAGAATGACTACTTTAGCGGTGGCAGCTCCCACATCAATACCAGCGGCTATCACCCTTATGCTCTCCTTCTTTGCCTGATTTCCGGGTGGCCACCCTGCTACTAGCTCAAATGGAGTTAAAAGCTTTGGCTAAACACGTGAGGCTATTAGGGGGATGTTTGGCTGGCTATACACCCAGAAAGGCTCTCCGTACTAGGTCATTATCTAATAGTTCCTTCAGGTCACCTTCCAGAACAACCTTGCCCACTTCCACCACATAGCACTTCTCGGAAACACTGGTGACCAGGCCGGCATTTTGCTCTAACAAGAGAATGCTAATGCCGCTCTCATTGATTGCTCTAATCACTTCTCCGAGCTGCTCAATTATAAGCGGGGCTAATCCTATTGATGGTTCGTCCATCATAAGCAGCTTTGGCTTGGCCATCAAAGCTCGGCAGATAGCTAGCATCTGCTGCTCCCCGCCACTCAAGGTTCCCGCTTTCTGCTTTCGTCTTTCCTGTAGAACAGGGAAGCGTTTGAAGATATCATCCAGGTCTTTGTTTACGCCCTCTTTATCTTTTCGTAAATAAGCACCGAGTTTAAGATTGGCCAGGACGCTCATGTAGGGGAAAAGCTGTCGTCCTTCAGGGACCTGGACAAGCCCGAGTTTCACAATATCATGAGTGGCCATACCGCTTATCTTTTTATCCTGAAACCATATCTCACCTGAGGTTAGCGGTATCAAGCCAGATATAGCCTTTAGAATAGTGCTTTTACCCGCCCCGTTAGCGCCAATAATGCTCACTATGGCCCCCTCCTCTACCCCCAGCGTGATATCCTTTACCGCTTGGGCGGTTCCGTAATGCACCGTTATATTTTTCAAGCTAAGTAACATTTTTACTAGCTCCGAGATAGGCTTGAATTACCTGTGGGTTTTCCTTTATCTCTTCCGGTGAGCCTTCCGCAATTTTCTTGCCGAAGCTAATGACGACAATCCTCTGGCATAGACTCATCGCCACCCTCATATTGTGCTCAATTAACAGGATGGTAGTCCCATTTTGCCATATTCGATTAATGATGGTAGCCGCTTCCATTACCTCGTCGGCATTCATCCCGCTTACTGGCTCATCAAGTAACAATAGTTTAGGCTCGGCGGCTAAGGCTATAGCAATACCCAGTATCCTTTTATGCCTGTGGGGCAGGTTTTTGGCGGCAACATCTTTTACGCTCTCTAACCCGGCGAACTGTATGATTTCCAGGGCTCGTTTTAAGACATCCTCATCTTTCCGGTGACTTCTAGGTAGATGGAGCACATCCCAAAAGCTAACCCTTGGTTGCAGATGGCAAGCGGCCGTTACACTTTCCAAGACAGTGAAATCTTGAAAAAGGTCGGTTGCCTGGAAGGTCCGAACTATCCCCTCCTTAGCTACGGAGTGAGGTCTTTGACCGGTTATATCCTTCCCCTCAAATATTATTTTACCCGTGTTGGGCCGAATGAAGCCAGTTATTAGGTTAAATATGGTCGTCTTCCCGGCACCATTAGGGCCAATCAAACCGACCAGCTCCCCTTGTTTGATGCTGACATCAAAGTCGCTAATGGCCGCTAGCCCGCCGAAATGCTTGTTCAATTTAGTGATTTCAAGCATGGCCACGCCTCTTCTTAATAAAAGCTTTCACCCGTCCCGGTAAGCTTACCAGACCATCGGGCAGCAGGAATGTTACCAGTATCAACACTCCCGCAAAAACATAGGGCTGGTACTCCTTCAAGACCGAAGCTGTCTCGGGAAGGAGGGTTAGCAGGAAGGCGCCGATAATAGGGCCGGCAAAGCTTCCCATGCCACCTACTGTCATGTAAATTACTATGTAGATAGACCAGAACATGTTGAAGGAGCTGGGGGTTAGCGCGGTAATGTAATGGCTGTAGAAAGCGCCAGTTACGCCGGCAAAAAAGCAGCCGATAACAAAGCCCATAACCTGGTATCTAGGCACATTTATACCGATGCTCTCGGCGACGGCAGGAGCTTGCCCGATACTGCGCCATGTCTGGCCAATACGAGAGTGCTCAAAGGCGTATAAAATAAGCAGAATGACCAGTGTCAGAACGAGGATAAAATAATAGAAATCGACTTTAGAGCTAAAGTCTATAGTTATCAGCCCGGGAATAACAATTGGGTCGGGGTGGGGAATACTGATAATACCGGAAGTTCCGCCGGTAAGGCTCTTCCACTGTGAGATTATCAGATTAATGACCTCGTTTAAAAAGACAGTGGTCAAAGCGAAGTATAACCCTTTTAACCTGACGAAGGGGTAACCAATCACTAAGGCGAAGAGTCCGGCGGCTACTCCGGCGGCTAGTAAAGATACCCAGGATGAAATGCCCAGCTTCATCACCAGCAGGGCCGAGGTGTAAGCCCCGATGGCCATCATGCCGCCGTGAGCTAGGGATAACAGTCCCGAGGAAGATATGAGACGAACGCTGCTAGCCAGAATAATGGCAACCCCGGCCATAATAAGCATGTGAAGCTGATAGGGGCCCGTAACGAACAAAGGGACGCAGAAACAAAGTATTATTATGCCACTTACGCTGGATAGCTTGGTTATCTTGCTTTTATTGCGCACCGGAATGTCCCATAAGTCCTTGGGGTTTGAATTGTAGTATAAGTATGATGGCTACAAAGCCGACGATACTGGCTAATTGGGTGCTGGCTAAAGGCGGGACTATGCCGTCTATTAGCCCCAGGATAAGACCACCAACGACGGCGCCAGTAACGCTTCCCAACCCCCCCAGAATTATCACGGCAATCCCTTTCATTAGGGCAAAGCTCCCCATAAACGGGCTTATGGAGAATATAGCTCCCATTAATGAGCCTGCCACCGCCGCCAGAGCACAACCCAGAAACATGGTGATTGAAGAAATATGGTCGACGTTTATTCCTTGTAAAGCGGCCCCGTCCAGGTTCTGGGAAATAGCCACCATTGCCTGACCAATCTTAGTCCGTTGGATTAAAAAGAAGAGGGCGCCCACAAAGATGATGCCGACTATAATGATTACTAATCTTTCTATGGAGAGGGTGACCCCACCGGCGGATATGACGCCGGGGAAGGGAGTGGTCACAATTTTAGTCGAAGTACCAAAGGCGACAACGGCTGTAGTTTGCAGAATTAATATAAGCCCCGTCATTATGATGACAGAGCGCGTGAATTGACCACTACGACGAAAGGGACGGAGGAAAAGCTTTTCCAGTCCAATCCCCAAGGCACCTACTACTAGTGCCGATATGATTAAGCCTAAGAGGAAGTGAAGTCCAAGAACAGTACAAATATAATAGGTGCAATAGGCACCGAGCATGTATATCTCGCCGTGTGCCAATTGGAATATGCCCATTATACTCAAGACCAGGGTTAAGCCCAGGGCTACCAATATATAAATCCACCCGGCCATTAGTCCGTTGAGTATACTTTGTATCAGGACACTAGTATCCATAGTTTCCCCGTTAATTACCTAAAATTGGACGCTATGGGATTGTGCACCTGACAGAGGGTTATCGGATTTTGGGTCCTTAAGTCAAGTGCACAATCCCGAAACAAGAAGGCACTTAAGCCACTTGGAGCACCCTAGTTAAAACTCACGGTATGCTGGGCGCGAACCATTGAACCAGTTCCACCTCGCCATCCATTATCGAGCTGATAGCTTGGGGAGCCAGTACCACGTGGTTAACGCCAAAGGTCTCCATTCCTCCCATCGTGCCAGTGCCAAAAGGAGTATCAAAACTATCCATCGTTTCGAAGGCGGCGGCTACCTCAACAGGCTCGAGGCTTTGTGCTTTTTCGATAGCCTGTGCCAGAACCCATAGCATTTCCCAGCCGCGAATATGTTCCTCGCGTAGCGTTTCACCGAAATCATCGGACATGATTCCGGCAATTTCCTGTACCATCTCTGGCATCGTCGGGCTCTCCACGTAAGGAGTACCCACGAAAGCATTAGTGGCCAGAGCCGCGGTGGCTACGTCTCGTACGACGACCGGGTCGGTAACGTCGGTATGGCTGAAGATAGGTCCTTCAAAGCCCAGCTCTCGGGCCTGCTTGAGCATACCACCCACCCAGCTGGCCATTCCCATGCACTCAATGCCATCTGGATCGGCGGCTAGTATCTTGGTCAGTACCGGGTAGTAATCCACCGTACCCATAGCGTAAGACTCGGCAGCGACTAATGTCATCCCGCGACTTTCGACTTCCGGCGTCATAACGTTATCGGTGAGCCATATTAGGCTCGGGTCCTCAGGATATAAGAAGGCAAAATTGCTTACCTCTGGGTAGGCCTCTAACATATAGTCAAGACAGGCGGGAAGGGTCTCGGTCAGGACGCTGCCGGCAAAAGTAAGAGGCTTGTCAGGGCTCAGGTCGTCGGGCATGCCGGTGGCGCAGTTAAATTCGTAGAGCACCCCGGCTTCCTCAGTGACGGCTACCTCTCCCGGAACGAAGGGGGATAAAGCCGTTGAGAGGATAAAGTTTACTTTATGGTCGTAAACGAGCTTATTGGCTACCTCTACCGACCCTTCGGCAGTCGCCCCGTTATCCTCTGCCACGAGCTCAATCAGGTATTGCTCTCCGTTAACGGTGAGCCCGCCGGCATCATTAATCCAACCTGCGGCCGCCTGCATCCCGCGGTAATAGGGTAAGTAGGCCTCCGACATGGCCCCGGTTAATTCGGTAGACACACCAATTTTTAATTCCAGCGGTTGGTCGGGAGTATCTGGGGTGTCGGGAGTGTCGGGAGTATCAGGAGTGTCGGGAGTAGTTGAACAGGCGCTAACAAGGGTAGTAAGCGCTAACGCTAGCGCTAGTAGGATGAACATACCAACTTTCAACTTTTTCATTTATTCCTCCTTTGTTTCTTAGTATATTTTTTCAGGCTAGTTACGATAGGCTTATATACTATTCTACGAACTACACCTCCTTTTTGCGAACTACACCTCCTTGGTCTTATATATACCAAGGGACACAGGATGTTTGAAGATGGTAAGAAATAAATATTTAAGATGGTAAGAATTTAAGATGCTAAGGGATATATTACTAGCGACTTATACAGTCGACTTATAACGAATATTTCCCTCGAATATTTCCATATGGGGGGACATTTGTCAATATGATGCAAGTATCAATATTCGGTGCTTTTATGATTAAACAACGGTATTCAGCCATATTTGGTGATTTTTCTTCACTTTTTTTCGGTATCAGTGCCAGCCAATGGCTCTAAATGTCTGGTAACTACGTTTCAAATAGGATTTAATAGGGTAGCAAATTAATCCCCGTAAGAGTTAGTCTCCCAAATAGCGGGGCGTCGAAATCAGGCTTCCCCGTTGCTTAAGCGGCGAGTCCGGGCAATTAGGGGTAGGGAAGCTAGATGCTGTGGTCAGGAAATTAGGTGTTAAACATTTTGTCGACAAATGAGGAAGACTCGGGCATGCGCCTAGAGGGATTCGAACCCACGACCCTCGGTTCCGAAGACCGATGCTCTATCCGCTGAGCTATAGGCGCACGGCTCGTTTTGAACAGGTTAATTATACTTTGTGCCAGGTAGTTCGTCAAAGCAGGCCGAAGAGGTAGAAGCAGGCGGCACTGATAATCAGGGCCAGGCCAAAGCCGACAGCCAGCTGGGCCGGGCTGTGCCGTCGCAGTGAGTACAAAGCCCACCCCACGATAGGCAAGGCGGCCAATGCCGGCAAAGCCCACAGCCCCCAGACGAGTACGGCCGCGATGGCGAGGGTGGTGACGGCGGCCAGGTGATAGCTCGCCCGGTAGCGCGTGTTGACCAGGGCCAGGGCCAGGCTGGTGGCTGAAAGGGCAACCAGGGTAGCCACCAAAGGTGACGGGGCATCGAAGAGTATCATCACCAGGACGCAGGGCAAGGCGCAAATAACAGCCAGGACGCAGATTTCTCTCGGGTTCTTTCTGAAAAAAGTCGCGGGGTCGTCTAGCCTTCGGGGGCCGCTGGCGCCTCGGGGACTCCTGAAGAAGACGTAGCTGAGCGGCAGGGCGGCTAGGAAGAAGAGGATGATTAAGACCCATCCCCAGAAAGCGCGCAGTCCGCCTGACTCGGTATAGGCTACCGCCAGCAGTACCACCACGGGCAGGAGTAAGGGGTGCATAACAACCGAAATCGTCCTGGCTAGGGTGAAGCGGCTCACTTCGCCTCCTCTTTCCCGCTTTGGACCGGGATAGACCACTGCTATTGTAGTTGTCGAGAGGGCGAATGACAAGGGAATCAAGCCGGAGCTTTATTTTACCGAAGACTTGGAGCCGTTAAGAAAGGGCATGAGTCGCCAGGCCATACGGAGCAGGAGCCGGCTGTGCCAATCAAAGGAGAATTTGGCGCTGGCGGCGACGAATTCCGGCATCCCCTTCTGGCGGGCGCGGCGAAAAAGGTAGTCGATATGTTTGTTGCTCAGTCTGGCCAGCAGGGCGCGTGCCCAGTAATCAATAGTCAGCTCACGGCTCAGCCGGGCCCGCCATTTCTTCTGATAGTCGGCAAGGGCGGCGGCCGAGAAATCGTCCGCCGATAATGCCTTAAGCGCCACCTCGACGGCTATGTCGGCGCAGAGAAGCCCGTAGTAAATGCCGCCGCCGCTGGTTGGCTTTACCTGGCCGGCGGCTTCACCGACCACCAGAACCCGGTTGGCGTAGGTTCTGGGCAAAGGCCTCAAGGGGATAAGGCCCTGGCGGTGTGGGACCTGGCTGGAGGCTATTTTGCCCTGACGGGCCAGGGAATCGAGGAAATTCTGGAGGCGGGCATCAGCCCGGCGCTGGTTGAGCAGACCGGCCAGCCCCTTACCCTCTGAGGTGGGCACCAGCCAGGCAAAGGCGCCTGGAGCCAGCTCCCGGTCGAAATAGACCTCCACCTCCTCCACTCCGTCTGTCGCCACCTCCGCCTGAGCGCCGAGGCTGGATTGCTTTATCTCCCCCAGGCTCAACTTGCCCGGTAAGGGCGAACCGAAGCCGGTGGCTATGATGGCTAGTTTGGCGGTAAGCTCCGTCTCCCGGTGCTGTCCGTTTATTTTTACCTTAACGGCATCGGCGTCGGGCGAAACTTCGGTGGCGGTAGCGCCGAAAAGATATTCAGCGCCGGCGGTCTCGGCTCGTCCCGCCAGGCTAGCATCAAGGCGAGGCCGGTCGACAGCGACGGCCACGGGGGCTTCCCGGTATAGTCTTAAGTGTTTTCCTGAGGGCGAAAGGAGCTTGGCCGAGCTGAATCGCCTCAGGACGAGGCTGTCATCAAGGTCAAAGGCATTCAAACACTCCTGGCTGAGGATACCCGTACAGCAGACGCTGTCGCCGGCCCGGGCGTTCTTTTCCACCACAGCCACCCGGTTTCCCGGCTGGCTCAGGCTTCGGGCGATATGGCTCCCGCAGGGCCCGCCGCCGATGATTATGAGGTCATACAAACCGCTTCTCCGCATTCCAAAACTGCCCCGGTTTGAGTGAAATTATAAGCGCCCCGATGTCGTTTAGCAACCTTGAGACGCTGGTTTAAGCCAGGCTCTTAATGCTATAATGTCGACCAAGTCGCTAAGGTAAGCAATTTGAACAAAAGTGGTTGAACAACTCATTCAGGCGGGTATTCCCCGGGAGCTGATAGTAATCATTATTTCGGCTCTACCCGTACTAGAGCTTCGCGGCGCCCTGCCCGTGGCCATAAATATACTCCACATCCCCTGGTATTGGTCGTTCCTTCTGGTTATTATCGGTAACCTGCTCCCCGTCCCCTTTATCTTGCTCTTCCTCGAATCGGTGGCCAAGGGAATCAGTCGGCTCGACAGTGGCAAGAGGCTGGTGGACTGGCTCTTCCGGCGCACCCGGAAACGGGGCAGAATCATCGAAAGGTACGAGAGGATAGGGCTGACACTGTTTGTCGCCATTCCGCTGCCGTTTACCGGCGCCTGGACAGGCTCAATAGCCGCTTTTTTGTTCGGGCTGAAATTCTACCGCTCTTTGCTCCTCATCTTTTTCGGGATAATCATTGCCGCCGTTATTGTCACCATCTTGTGTCTTCTCGGCTGGCTCGGCGCCGTTATCGCCGGCGTGGGGCTAGCCAGTCTGGTCGTAATTGGGTTGTGGAAATCTTGGTGAGGTAGCTTCTCTAGTCGCTCTCTTCTTTAGGCAGCAGGTAGACGCCCTCCCTGACTTGCACCAAGTCGGGGTTATCGCAGGTTTGGTGTATGTATATGTATACTATGGAGATACCACGCTCCCTCAAGAAAGCAGTGTCGCGGCATTGCTCCTCAAAGAACTGGTAAGCCCTCTGGTCTCTCTCGCTTATCCCCGTTATTATATAAGAGTAAACATGCTTGCCGGTGATGGCGGTGAAGGCGGTGGCCTTCCAGGGGTCGACGATTGCCTTATCGTATTCATCGCCGACGTTCTCGGCTATCCAGACGAAGGCCTCGTAATCGTATTCAAAAATGGTGTGGTAATACTTGGCGTCGAGGTGGGTTCGAATTGAGAAGAACAGGGTGGGGATGAGCAGAAGCAGGCATAAAAAGCCTCCCAAATTCCTGGTAATAAAAGCCGGCTTGAGCCTTTCCGGCAGCTTGACGCTCCTTATTCGCCACAGCCCGTAGCCGCCGACTATCCCCATCATCAGCATAAGGTAAAGGTGGCTGCGGTCGTGCAGCGTCTGAATACCGCGCTGGAAGTGGGCAAAAAGTCCGATGAGCAGCAGCAGGAGCACCGGGGCGATGATAAGGCTGTAGTCCTTGAGCTTCCCCCTCCGGGCCAGCATGAATATGCCGAAGACGAACAAAAACGTAGGCAGGTAGCCGTATAAATAGGGTACCTTCAGTATATTGGATAATCCGGCTCCGCTGGAAGTCTGGGAGGTGAAGAAGGCTCCCAGCCTATCCAGCACTACATTTTGACCCCACAAAAACCACCCTATGAGGAGGGGTATCACGAAGGGGACCACCAAGGCGATGGCTATCCCCAGGCTGTGCCTGAAGTCTTTCTTCAGATTGAGCACGATAAATGGGGCCATTATGATAATTAACCCGACAGCGGTATAGGCGTGCGCCGAGACCAGAAAAGCAGTGGTGATAAAGAGCAGGATATAAGCCCGCCAGCCCCGGAGATGGCAGGCTATGAAAAGCGAGAGCGGAATGAAGAGCAGGCCTAAGGCCACCGGCACCATGAATCCCGGCCCCAGAAACCTGACCGTGGTTAATATGAAGCAGGTGCCAAGGGCGGCCTCCCAGCCGAAACCCTCCCGACGGCCCAGGACGTAAACCGTGAGCACGGTTATTATAAAGATAATCGCCGGGAAATACCTGAAGAGCACCAGCCAGGGGATATCGCTAACCTGCTGGACCATGGCCCATAAAAGGTCGAAGCCAGCCTCCAGGGACTGGCTCATCCCCGCGGCGCCGCCGGTAAAGGGATTATGCATCCCTATGGCGCTGGCTTCCTCTACTATTGCCTTTGAATTGGCCAGGTGCGTCCACTCATCGATGTGCACCGGATAGGGGTAACCTTGGTGAGGGATGAAAGCTATGTAGAAGGCCAGACCCAGAATGAACACTAACTTCAGGTAATCGGATTTGGCTAGATTCCAGAGGTTCTGTCGCAGTGCCCGACTCCACATGTCTTAGGCATTATACCATAAGCACTGCCGCGGATTGCCTCTGGTGAGGACTGTCTCCGGAGCTACTTCTTTATCGTCCTGGTTTTCTTCGGTGTCTTCTGAAAGTACGCAACGACAAAGGCAACCAGTATGCCGACGATAAGTCCCAGTACCAGGGCGATAACGATATTCATCACCCGGTGAGTTGACACAGGGGAGGTGGGTACTACGGCCAGTTCGGTAATTTGAACGATAGCCCCCTGTGAGCCGGGAGCAATCTCCGCCTCCAGCAGACTGCTGGCAGCGGCTACATAGCTTTCCCAGGCTATGTCCTTGGCCGTTTCCAGTTCTAGCTGTCTTGCCTTCTCTTGTTCCTGCTCTGCCTTTAATTCCAGAATCTCCTGCCGCAGCTCGCTGACGGATTGTCCCGTTGTAATTGATGACCTTGCCTCCAGTGTCGCCATCAAGGCATCAAAGTCAGCCAGGCTAACGTTGATGCTCGCTATCTCGTCTAAGGAAATCTGAAATTCGGCGGGCGTATCGGTAAAGGCGCTGGTCTGGAGCAGTATAAAGGCCAGGCTGGTGGCTACGGTTGAGGCCGAAGATGAAGTACCAGCCTCGAACTGCTGGCGGAGCGACTTGAGCTGACAGAGCAGCTCTATATCACTAATCTGCCGGCCCAGCTCGTCAGTACGGTTGTCTCTAACAAAATCCTCCCACGCCCCCTCCGCCTCTTCATATTCCAGTTTAGCGGCGTCGGCTTGGGCCATCAGCTCCTCCGTTGATTGGAGGAGGCCACTGTAAAGACCGTTGACATAGCTTACATAGGACTCCGCCCAGGCGTTGGCGATGTCAGCCGCCTGCTCCGGGTCGGGGTCTTTAACCTTAATCTCAATGAAATCGCCCTGATTCGCCACCTGGACCTTGCTTATCAGGCTGGCCAGGCCGCGTTCGCCGGGCTCCAGCTTATCACCCAGCTGCTCAACGACCTGGCTGGCGACACTGCTGGATTTTACCAGGGCGATTAAGGTTGCCCGTTCTATATTCAGGGCGGAGGCCTCTTCATCTGAGGTCCTGTATTCGGGCATAGAGACAACTCCTGCCTTGGCTTGGTAACTACGTGACGGCAGGAAGCTGAACAGCGCGCCGATAATTACCGCTATCACGGTTATGCTGACGATTATCTTCCAGTGCCGGAGCAGCACACTGATGTATCCCCGCAGGTCCATCTCGTCTTCCATGTATCCTCCTCGATGAGGCCCGGCTTTTGTTTAGGAGTTTAGCCCAGTTTTAGTAAATTTGCAATGGTTTTTCTAAGCTTCCTTAATCCGGCCTTTTTTCTGAAAACGGCAGGTAGCCAGGGGGCTTGCCCAGGTGATGTGTGCACATCTGGGACAGCCTCTTCTTTATCGGCTCAAAATCACCGCTGTCGACGGCCTCTTCCAGCTGCCGTATATCTTCCTTGAATCGGTCGATATCAAGCCGGGTGTTTTTCACCAGGAGTATCTTTTCATAGTCGGTGGGGGAGACATCCTCGTCATCCCAGTATAGCTTCTCGGTCAGCTTCTCGCCCGGGCGGATGCCGCTGAATACAATGGGAATGTCCTTCTCTGGCTCTAAACCGGACAGCCTTATCATGTTCCTGGCCATCTCCAATATAGACACCGGCTCGCCCATGTCGAGGATGAAGGTCTCCCCTCCCTGCCCCATGGCTCCCGCCTGGATAACCAGCTGCATGGCCTCGGGGATGGTCATAAAATAGCGCATCATCTCGGGGTGGGTAACCGTCACCGGCCCGCCCCGGGCGATTTGCCGCTTGATGATAGGTACGACGCTGCCACTCGAGTCGAGCACGTTACCGAGCCTGACAATCATGAATTTGGTGCGGCTGCCCTGGGCTAGCGTCAGCACCAGCTTCTCGGTGAGCGCCTTGGAGGTGCCCATGACGCTGACCGGCTCGACCGCTTTATCGGTGGAAATAAAAACGAACCGGTTCGTCCCGCACTGCATAGCCGTCTCGGCCAGTCGCTTGGTGCCCAGCAGGTTATTCTGGATGGCCTCGATGAAGTTAGTTTCCATCAGCGGCACGTGCTTGTAGGCGGCGGCGTGGAAGATGACGGAGGGACGGAATTTTTTCAATATAGCTTCCATACGGGTGCGGCTGGCAATATCGGCGATTATGGCCTTGAGGGCAAAGTCGCCTTCTCTTAAGAGCTCCTGTTCGATTTCGAAAAGACCGGACTCGCTCTGGTCAATCCCGATAAGCATTTCCGGTTCCAGCCGGCTTATCTGTCGGCAGAGCTCGGAGCCGATGGAGCCGCCGGCTCCAGTCACCAGCACCGCCTTGCCGGAGATGTAACCGGTCAACTTTTTCAAGTCAACCTTGACCGGCTCCCTTCCCAGGATGTCCTCGATGCCGACCTCCCTGATTTGCTCCACCTTGACCGTGCCGCCGATTATCTGGTAGATACCGGGCAGGGTCTGGCATTTTACCCCCGCCTTATGGCACTGGAAAAAGATATCCCGAATCACTTCTCGGGAGACGGTGGGCATGCTGATAATCACCTCTTCAATTCCGTGCTTCCTGATTAGCTCTTTAAGCGACTTTCGTGTCCCCAGCACCTTCACGCCGTGGATGCGCTGCCCCTGTTTCCCCGGGTCGTCATCAATAAGCCCCACCGGCTGGTAGGCAAGCTCGGGACGCTTTAGCATCTCGCGGAGGATAGCCTCGCCTGTGTCACCAGCACCGACAATCAGAATGGGTTTTGTGGCCGGGGCCAGTATGTTCTTGATACGCAGCTCACGGATACTCCTGACGGCGAATCTGGCACCCCCAACTAGAACCACGGTTAAAATTCCATCCAGGGCCACCACCGAGCGGGGGAAAGTACCCTGGTAGATAAAGAAGACTATAATTACTACCGCCAGGCTGCCCAGGACGCTGGCCCAGAATACGGTGTAGAAGTCCCTGACGCTGGCGTAGCGCCACATCCGGCGGTATAGGCCGGTGAAGAAGAAGATGATGATTTTAGCCGCTAAGACCGGCAGGATGAGGGTCTGGAGAAGCTCAAACTGGGC
>JASFEJ010000021.1:0-13611 GCA_050124895.1 Dehalococcoidia bacterium | reverse complement strand
CGATAGGTTCATCGATCCGTATAAGCGTGCCGAAAATGGCCAGGCTTTGAATGAGATAATAACAGACTGGGCTAAGGATCGTACTATGCAAGAGATTTACCACGGGGGACAGCAAAAGGGTGTGCCAGTAAGTATGGTGAGCAAACCAAGCGACCTTTTTTCATCTCAACAGCTAAAGGAAAGAGGATTCCTTGTAGACCTAGCTCACCCGGTTGCAGGCTCTTACAGCTACCCAGGGATGCCTTATAAGCTATCAGGGGTCACCAGTATGATTCATTCTCCCGCTCCTACTCTTGGGCAACATAATGAAAAAATATATTGTGGTCGCCTTGGGTATACCACAGAAGACTTGGTGGCTCTATATAGAACTGGTGTTATTTGAAGGGGCAATTAATGGACTGTCTGACAGGGATTAGAGTTGTTGATTTCTCTTGGGTTGGTGCCGGGGCATATTGTGCTCTGCTAGCTGGATTTTTAGGGGCAGAGGTCATAAAGATTGAATCTAGACACAGGCTTGATTTGACCCGATATGTTCAACCAGAAAGTGAAAAGTTTAATGTCGATGGCAGTGCACTCTTTAATGAGATGAATCTTGGTAAGCGCAGTGTAACCCTCAATCTAAGCAAAGCCAAGGGGGTTGAGCTTGCCAGAGAGTTAATTAAGACAAGTGACGCTGTAGTTGAGAATTTCAGGCCGGGGGTTATGAAAAAATTAGGATTAGATTACGCATCGATAGTTGAATTCAAACCCGATATTGTTATGGTTTCATATTCGCTTTCGGGACAAGTAGGGCCTGAATATAACTATCTGGGGTATGCTCCTGTGGCAGGCGCGCTTAGTGGCTTAAGCTATTTAACCGGTTATAAAGATGACTTGCCCTGTCCAGTGGGAGGTGAATTCGATCTCATTACGGGCGCTGCAGCCCTTATACCCGTCATCGCATCTTTATATCATCGCCGGAATACAGGGAAAGGCCAGTATATAGACTTTTCCTCTCGAGAAGCTGGCTCTTGCTTCATTGGTGAAGCTGTGCTGGACTACGCCATGAATTCCAGGAATCAGTCGCAAAGCGCAAATCGCAACGATGTCATTGCCCCCAATAATTGCTATCGCTGTCTAGGAAACGACACATGGGTTAGTATCTCTATTGCCACTGATGACGAGTGGGCAAGATTCTGTCATACTAGCGGGCATTCACAGTGGTTAGATGATACTCGATTTTGTGACGCTTATAGAAGATGGCAAAATCAGGACGAACTAGATAGAGTCATTGAAGACTGGACCAGTAAACACACTGAGTATGAAGTGATGGATATGCTTCAGAAAGGAGGTGTTGCCGCTGTCCCGTCATTCAACACAAAACAGTTGTCCAATGATATTCATATAAAAGAACGGGGTGTTATTCAAAATGTGCAGCATCCTGTAACTGGTGCGATTGATGTTCTGGGCATTCCCTGGAAGTTGTCAGGTATACGGCCAAGCATCCGCCGCGGACCGCTACTGGGAGAAGATAATAAATACGTTTTTTGCGAGTTGCTTGGTTTAAGCGAAGACGATGTCCGACGCCTTGAGGAAGGTGAGGTTATTTACTAAAAGGAGACTGATAAAAGTAACGTCTGAAGTTAACTCTGGAGCATTCAATAAATAAAATCATATTGATAAGGAGGGAAAGATGTAAGAATTTGTCGTAATCACCATTAGAAGTGATTTGGATATAAATAGACTTATCTCGGGAAAATCTGAAGAAACTAGCCAAACAAATATATTAAAGGAGAAAATAATGAGTAAAAAGCTCCTGTTCTTTATTAGCCTGAGTTTAGCTGTCTTTTTTGTATTGTTACCTTTCGTCGTTAGTTGTTCCAATCAAGCAGATACTCCCACCGATACTCCCACCGATACTCCCACCATTACACCACAGCAATGGCAGTTGAGTTCGTCATTCCCCGCTGGGCATGATCAGAATATGGTGATTCTTGACTTTGCAGAAGAGTTAGAACAAAGTACTGATGGAGCTATTCAAATCGAAGTCTTCGAAGCTACTTTAGGGGCACCCACGGATGCTTGGGACATGCTTGAGAATAATAATGTACAGCTTACATTTACGGCTGAAGCTTATAATCCAGGCCGCATGCCCATCGTTTCGCTGTTGAATATGCCTTTTGAATTACCTAATTTCCCCGTAGTTTCCAGTGTAATGGGTGCATGGTTGCAAGCCGGGTATCTAACAGAACTTACAGATCATTTCCATGTGGTATTATACCAACCTGTCTTCCCTCAAGGCCTCTGGCTAACAGATCAGAAGCCGACCACTTTGGCTGACTTAGAACAAATGAAAATTTCTGTCGCATCGGGTCTAATGGGTGAAACATTTGCTGCGCTTGGCGCGACCGCAGTTGCGATCGGTCCGTCGGACGTATATATGTCTTTGCAAACCGGCGCTATTGATGGAGTTACCAGTGGAATCGATAACATGGTTAGCCGCAAATGGTTTGAACAAACTCAATACGGTTTGCAGGAAGGTTTCTTTGCAGGTTGTTTTATACTACTAATGAACTTAGACACTTGGAATAGCCTTCCTTCGGACTTGCAGGACACTATTACACAGATAGCCAATGATGTATCTGCGTATCATCTAGAAAGACGAGCCGCCGAACAAGAAGATTTTCAGCAAACGCTCACACAAAGCGGCGTGGAACTTTACAACATTAGTGCTGACGAGCTAGCAAAGTGGAAACAGGCGACAGCATCTGTCACTGAAGACTATGTTGCAGACTTGGATTCTCAGGGCTTCCCTGCCTCTAATGCTATTGACTTGCTGCGTGAAACGGTTAGTGATTATGAAGCGACTCATTAATAGAGGATCAAGAGTTTAAGCGTTATGACTTCTTTGAGCGCACGTTTTAGAAGTTAAACAGAATTAGTTCGATTCTCTAAATACTGAATAAAAGAAAAAGGCGGTAATGGTTAGCCTCTAACAATGCGATGTGGGCAAAGACTAGTCGTTACAAGCATTGAATTTTGACTTTAATGTTAAAGACTAAATAATTCGCTGTTTGCAACTTATTTGTGAATAGAGAGATGTATTATGCTTGAAACACGGAACAACTGGAAACGAATAGCGGAATCCATTGCCATAATTCAAATACCACAAAGGTCAGAAAAATGGCTTCATAAACTAAGCTGGGCCTTTAGCTTATTATCAATGGCGATGTTATTCGCTTTGGTTCTGGTCGTCTGTGTCGACGTTGTTGGACGTTATTGCTTCCAACATGCTTTAACGGGTACGAGTGACATTATTGTCCTGATGATGGTAATTATAGTATTCCCGGGCTTAGCTTATTGTGCCTCCGAGGATGGTAATGTAAGGGTGGACGTGCTCCTAAGGTATTTTCCCAAGCGCCTTCAAGCAGCCTTAAATATCTTTAGTTTTTTTGGCAGCATGTTTATAGTAGCTTTAATAGCGTGGCAATTGGGTGCACGAGCTTTGAAATACATACAAAGTCCACCCGGTCTTATGACCACATATTTTCAATGGCCATTATCGCCTTTTATTTTTCTGGCATCTTTTGCCTGTGCAGTTCTATTTTTGGAATTGACAGTACGGTTTATTAATTCCATTTTGCGCATAAAAAGGGGTTTTTAGGTTTCCTTTTAGCTATAAGTAAGAAGATGGGATCAGGTAAGCAAATATAATATTATGAGTTCATTCGAAATAGGGCTGATTGGTTTTATTGTTTTGTTCGTCATCCTTTTTACGGGAATGCCTATTGGTTTTTGTATGGCATTAATCGGGTTCGCGGGTTTGGTATCTCTGGTTGGCTGGAGTGGGGCACTTCTGGAATTAGGGCTCATTCCTTTCACCAACGTCGCCAGCTTAACTTTAAGTATACTTCCTTTATTTGTATTAATGGGGGAATGGTCTTATGAATCAGGACTAGCTGATGGAGCCTATAGGGCAATCCATAAAGCTTTGGGGCACCTCCCGGGAGGTCTCGCAATGAGCACCGTAGGTACTTGTGCCGTTTTCGCGGCCTGTACCGGATCCAGTATCGCTGGAGCAGCAACCATGACGAAGGTGGCCCTACCATCTATGCTCAAATATAAATATAGCCCGGATCTGGCAACTGGTGTCATTGCTGCGGGGGGGACTCTGGGCATTTTGATTCCACCCAGTGCTGTAATGATAGTCTATGGAATTTTCACCGATTCTTCGATCGGCAAACTTTTTATTGGCGGTGTTTTACCTGGCATAATTCTAGCATCGTTGTTTATGCTTGTTATATATTTTTGGGTCAAGATAAACCCAATGAAAGCACCTGTTGCCAAAAGAAGCAGCTTGAAAGAGGTGCTCATCGCTTCAAAAGGGCTCTGGCCGGGGCTACTTTTAGCATTTTTGATAGTGTTTGGATTATGGGGAGGAGTGTTTTCTCCATCAGAAGCGGGAGGCATAGGAGCTGGAATAGCTTTATTAATCATTTTAATTCGGAAAGGGTTTGCGTTTCGAAGCATTGCAACAGGCTTGAGGTCAACTATCAAAACCACCGCTATGATTTTTACGATTGTTATCGGTGCTATGATATTCAATCAATTTATGACGATAAGTGGACTTCCCGCGAAAATGGTGATATTTCTACAAGGACTTTCTTTATCACCTATATTAGTAATTATAATCTTAATGTTCATATATATTATTCTTGGGTGTGTAATGGACTCAATGGCTATGATGCTGTTGACCTTACCGATAGTTTTTCCAATTATTTCTGCTTTAGGGATAGATCCGATATTATTTGGGATACTCCTTACTATCAATATTGAGATGGCTTTAATCACGCCTCCAATAGGCATGGTAGTGTTCGTGATTTCTGGAATTGTTAAAGAAGACATATCTCTGTATACAATATTCAGGGGCATCTGGCCCTTTTTAATTGCAATTGCGGTTTGCATGGGGCTAATTATTTCTATCCCAAATATCGCACTTTGGCTACCAAATACCATGATAAAATAAGACGATAACTTTCCAGTTAGGATTACGGTACTCAGTTGAAGCGCCAACGTAAATGTGATGAGCTATATTTGAGCGGAGTGGTAACCCAATTTACATCACCGACGTCTTTTGATCAAATTTAGCTAATCACATATACACTTTCATCATTGTTGGCAGTAGCGTCGCTAATGAATAGAAATTGTTTGGATTCGTTTGAGGTATGCTAATAATGGCTTTTAAATTCAGCGCCTACTAACATCGATTGGCTTACTTACTATAGGGAGTCGTATCATGAGCGATGTCGAGGAAATAGTAAATAATACATTAGAAACTCAATTCAATGATTTTGATAAGGAAACGGTTTATCACGCTAAGAACGAGATTATCGATGTAATTGGTTGTTTAATAGCAGGTGCGAGGGCACCTGGCTGCTCTCAACTAGTGGAAACAGTGAAGAGCTGGGGTGGTAGAAAGGATGCTTCTATCTTGGTACACGGAGGTCGGGTACTGGCGCAAAATGCGGCTCTTGTGAATAGTGTCATGGCTAGATCATTTGACTACGAAGTAATGCAACCGTGTGTTGATGGTATTAACTTCCCGGCTCATATAAATGCAACGACCGTTCCCACTGCTATTGCCATGGCTGAATCCAGAGGGGCAGGGTGTAAGGAGCTTATTACTGCATTGATATTAGGTAATGATCTTGCTTCACGCCTGATTGCTGCTGGTGATTACTCTGCAGCTTCTCCTTGGGATTGCACAGGCACGGTGACCGCCTTTGGAGCGGCGGCGATTGCCAGTAGGTTATTCAGGTTAAATAAGCAGCAAGCTAGGAATGCTTTTGGAATTGTTTTTAGCCAATTAGGAGGCACATTTCAAAACCTTGATGATGGAACTCATAGTTTTAAATTGCCTCAAGGACTGGCATCGCGAGCAGGCATCTTCTCAGCCGAGCTAGCAGCTAATGGTTTCCTTGGGGTTGAGGATCCATTTTTAAGCGAAAAGGGGTATTTCCCGGTGTATAGCGGGAAGTGTTCCCCGGGGGTTTTAACCAAACAATTAGGCAAGAAGTTCTATTCGGAGGGGGTTTTTAAACCGTATCCTTCGTGTCGTGCCGTGCATAGCTCCATCGATTGTTCTCTTGAACTTGTTAGCAAGCATGATATAAATCCCGGAGATGTACAGGAGATAATCCTAAACCTTCCCGTACCTGTAAGTTATTCAGATATGGCCAAACCTTTCAAAATCAGAAGGGTTCCCCAAATAGACGCGGCTTTCAATTTTTCATATAACATCGCGAATGTCATTATTAGAAAAAACGTTAAATTAGAGCATTTTACTGAGGACAATGTTCGAGACTCTCAGGTGGTTGCCCTTGCTGGGAAAGTTAGAGTAATTGCGGCTTTGGCGCCCGAAAAGAAACAGGGTGCAGCAGTAACGGTGAAGATGAAAGATGGACAAGAATGGTCAGCAAGCGTAAACGTTCCAAAAGGTGACACGACTTATAGCCCGCTAAGCGAAAAAGAGATAGACGAGAAATTCAGATCGAATGTAGCTTTTTCCAAGACAATAACGGTACAAGCGGCGGAAAGGGCTTTAACCATGCTTAAAAAATTGGATGAAGTTGACAACGTAAGTAGCATTATTGAGTTACTTATTGCTTAATGTTTTATTCGTAAAATGTCGGAGTTATTGAGCTGTTAGGAGAATCGCGTTGCATGACGGATGGCGCAGCTTTCCATTGTAACGATTATATCACCCCTATAGAGTGGGAATAAGGAGTGAGATAAGTGAAGTTATTTGAACCCGGTAAAATAGGGACAATGGATGTAAAGAACAGAATAGTTATGAGCTCGATGGGACCGACGGGACTTATAGAACCAGATGGCAGACTATCGGAACGAGCTATAGATTACTATGTTGCCAGGGCTCAAGGGGGGGTAGGATTAATAACACTCGGTGCCACTCGGGTAAGTCGAGAAGTAGATGCCCCCCCAATCCCGCCCCTTCGTTCTACTCTGATTGCTGATAACATGATTTATGCACCCCGATTGGGAGAATTAGCCGACGATGTACATGACTACGGGGCAAAGGTCGCTGTCCAGTTGATAGCTGGACACGGACGATGCTTGGGAAATGACCTCCTTAAAAGCGGGACTGTTCCCCTAGCGCCTTCTGAGTTGCCCTGTTGTGCAGACTCAAATATCATGACGCACGAGCTAACTGAAAAAGAGATTGAAAAATTGGTGCAGGACTTCGGAACCTCCGCCGGAGTATTGAGGAGCTCTGGAATAGACGCTGTCGAGCTAAATTGCCATTTCGGATACCTCGCTGACGAGTTTATCACTTCACTTTGGAATAAGCGTACCGATAAATACGGCGGGAATCTTGAGAACCGACTGAGATTTATTTTAGAAATCATGGAAAGCATAAAGATGAAAGCCGGCGCAACATTCCCGATAATCGTTAAAGTCGGATTAACACATTATTTGGATGGGGGGCGTGATATTGATGAGGGACTCGAAATATGCCGCCGGTTGGAAGCTGCCGGAGTCGATGCGCTTCACATTGATGCCGGATGCTTCGAGTCTCTCTATTGGGGCATACCTCCAACGACTCAACCACCGGGTTGCCTAGTTCCGCTGTCAGAAATGGTCAAGAGGGTTGTTAAGATACCAGTTATAGCAATAGGCAAACTGGGATATCCAGAGTTGGCAGAAAAGGTACTGCAAGAAGGGAAGGCTGATTTTATTGCTATGGGGAGGAGTTTGATTGCAGACCCGGAATGGGCTAATAAGGTAAGAGGTGGTCGGCCAGAAGAAGTTATTCCTTGTGTTGGAGACCATGAAGGTTGTATGGAGAGACCTTTTGCAGGCAAAATTACAGGTTGTACTGTAAACCCGATGACCGGCCAAGAAAAAAAATTAGCGATAAGCTTATCAGAAAAGCGGAAATCTGTACTGGTGATTGGTGGGGGTCCCGCTGGTATGGAGGCAGCAATAACTGCATCATTAAGGGGACATGATGTTGCTCTATGGGATAAGGGCTCTACCTTAGGTGGGAATTTAATACCAGCGTCTGCGCCTGACTTCAAACAGGATTACAAACGTTTTCTAGAGTATTTGTCAAACAGGATAGAAAAGCTTGGAGTGAATATCTATCTAAATAAGGAGGCCACGACAGAGTTAATCTTGAAAACGAAACCTGAGGTTCTCTTCCTAGCTACCGGGAGCATGCCCATTATTCCGGACATTAGGGGTATTGAAAGAGAAAAGGTGGTCACAGCTGTTGATTTGCTACTGGGTAAGAAAGTAGTTGGAGAATCTGTGGTCATCATCGGCGGCGGTATGGTAGGTTGTGAGACAGGACTATACCTGGCACAAAAAGGCAAAAAGGTAACCATCGTAGAGATTATGGATAAAGTAATGCGCGATATGAGCAATATTAATCGTATGCATATTTTGGCACTGCTCAATGATCACCATGTCAGAGTTCTTACAGAAACCCAGGTTCTTGATATATCAAATGGCGGTATCAAAATAACCAATAAGTTTGGCCAGGCAGAAAATTTAACAGCTGATAGTGTAGTCCTTGCTGCGGGCGCAAAATCCGAAATAGGACTCTGGGAAACGCTAAAGGACAAGCTGCCCGGAGTATACGCTGTCGGTGATTGTGTTAAGCCGCGTAAGTTATTTAATGCCGTCTGGGAAGGATTTCGCACTGCTCGATTGATTTAATTAACTTTTTTGAAAGTATATAGACCACATACAAGCCTCAAACTTGTTCCAGCAAAAAGATTGAACTGCGAAGAAAACATCCTGGTTGATTTAAGTTAGATTAGAAAAGGTTATTGTAGAAACTAGTCGCCATCTTAGAAGGGAGTGTGACAAAGTGGATTTCGGATTTTCTGAGGAACAACAGAAATTCAAGCAAGAGGTTCGTGACTTTTGTCAGAATGAGCCACAGGGTAAACTCACAGACGTCCGTGGTTTTTCACCTTCATTCTACAAAAGAATAGCTGAAAAGGGATGGTTCGGCCTGAGGTTGCCCAAGAAGTATGGTGGGCAGGAAAAGGACGCAATATACGAAGTTATCTTTTTGGAAGAAGCAGGGTATAATCGGGCCCCCATTACTTTATATGGCACGTCTGTTTTTTATTTTGCCAATCTTATTTTGAAATTTGGAAGTGAGCAACTGAAAAGCAAATATCTAACGCGAATAATAAAGGGTGAAATAACCGGCGGTCAGGCCTTTACCGAACCGGAGTCAGGTAGCGACCTAGCATCAGTCCAATGCCGTGCCGTCAGGTCGGGAGACTACTACATAGTAAACGGCAATAAGACTTTCACTAGTCTTATCAATCATACAGACGGCTTTTCTTTGCTAATGGCGAGAACCGATCCTGATGCCCCATTGGAGAAAGGTATTAGTTTCTTAATCATGGACAATAATACTCCTGGGATAAACTATACCCCTTTGGAAGTTGTACATGAAGGGAATACGCACCAAGTTTTTCTGGATAATGTAAAAATTCCCAAAGAGAATCTTCTGGGCGAAGAGAACAAAGGGTGGGATTATTTTATTCAAACAAAGGCTTACTACTGGAATAAACTCCGGGCTTTGGAAGTGGGAACAATGCAGCGGATTTTTGATAATATCATACAATATACTGAAGAGACAGGAAGCGGTGGTTCCCCGCTTTGTAGGGATGCTCAAATCCGTCAAAAGCTGGCGAATATGGCGGTTGACATCAAGATAATGCGACTGTTGACTTATCAAATGGCCTGGATGTTGACTAAAGACCTCGATGTTTTTAACCAAGGAGCGATGTTAAAGGTATTTGGTGAGCAAGCTATTCTGAGATTTTTCGACAGCGCGATGCAAATCTTGGGTTTAATAGGTCAATTAGGGAAAGGGGAGAAACACGCCCCGCTCGGGGGTGTAATGGAGTGGGAATACCGAAGGAATTCTAACAAACACTTTAGTGACGGTGGGACTATCGTGGCCAGAAATTTTATAGCGGCACATGTTTTGGACTTGCCAGAATCTTTACAAGGAGGTAGGTAATGGACTTTGGCCTCAGTGAAGAACAGAAGATACTGCGAAAGTCAGCACGAGATTTCCTGAAAAAGGAATGCCCCAAAACATTGGTTAGAGAGATGATACAAGACGAAAAGGGATATTCCTCCCAACTCTGGGGTAAGATGGCTAAAATGGAGTGGCAAGGTCTAGGTTTTCCCGTGGAATACGGTGGTTCAGGTGGTAGCTTTTTAGACCTCGTTATACTATTTGAGGAAATAGGGCGGGTCTTATTACCTAGTCCTTTTTTTGCCACTGTAGTGCTGGGTGGCATGAGCATAATGGAGGCCGGGACCGAAAAGCAAAAACAAACATACTTACCCAAAGTGGCGAAGGGTGATATGCTGCTTACCTTGGCTATGGCCGAACCTGGTGCCAGGCATGAAGCTGACTCAATTACGCTAAAAGCGGCCCCGTTCAAAGGCGATTACGTCATTAACGGTACAAAACTATTCGTCCCATATGCCAATACGGCTGATTATATATTGTGCGTTGCCAATACGGGTGATGAGACAAGGGCAAAGGACAATATCACCATTTTTATCGTTAATGCCAGAGACTCTACGATAGCAATTAATCCCTTGAAGGTTATTGGTCAAGATAAACAGTACGAAGTCATTTTTGAAGAGACGGCGGTATCAAAACAGGACATTCTAGGCAGATTAGATATCGGATGGGCTAATATTGAGAAAGTACTACATAAGGCGACCATAGCTCTATCGGCCGAAATGAACGGTGCAACAGAACATATTTTAGAAATGACGACCAGTTACGCTAAGGAGAGAGTCCAATTCGGAAAGCCAATCGGCAGTTACCAAGCGATACAACATCGGTGTGTAGACACGCTAATCGCGCTTAGGGCATCACAAGTCCTCACTTATGATGCGGCGTGGAAGATAAGTCTGGGAATCCCTTGTGCAATGGATGTATCCATGGCTAAAGCATGGGCTAGTGAGTCCTACAAGCGAGCTACTTGGACAGCAATGGAAATTAACGGCGGGGTTGCCTCCATCGTGGGACATGATATGCCTCTTTACTATAGGCATGCAAAAGGGGCAGAGGTTACGCTTGGCGACGCAGATTTCCACAGAGAATTAATAGCCACTGAGGTACTCAATAAAGGCCCGGAGGCATAAGCACAAAGAGCTTTCTTAAAATAAGGAGGTCAAGATGTACCAAAGACAATTATTAGGGCTTGCTGAAGCGCGTACCGCTGTTGACGCCATATTAGTAGAAGCTTCTAAGGAACCGGACTTGCCAATTGCGGTGGCAGTGGTAGATTACCGTGGTGACGTCATCTGCCTTGTAGTAATGGACAAAAGTTCTCCCTTCTTCTCTCGTGTAGCTATGAATCGAGCCTACACAGCAGCACAGAACGGAATTAATACGCTCGACTTCGGTAAACGTATGCGGGATGCTGGAAGGACTCTGGCCGACTTTGGTGACCCAAGGTATACCACACTTCAAGGAGGAGTCTGCATTACGAAACCTAGTGGTCAAGAATTTCCTCCAGCTGCTGGCACAGTATTAGGTGGTATCGGAGTGAGTGGCCGCAAGGCTGACGAGGATGAGCGGCTAGCATACATCGGCCTGAAAGCCATGAGTCTCTGAATTTCAGGCTTGTTCAAGTATAGTGTAGGAAGATCTTATTTGATCGAACGATGTTCCCAGATCATTCATAAGATACTGTCCTTCGTTGATTTTTGGTAGCAGGGCTGTAGACGAGTGGGGACGATCACTTTTTATATAGAAATCAGACTAAACTTAAAGAAAGGGATTTAGAAACCATGGGCAAATGGCCTAATGCAGCCGATGTACTGAGGAATAACGCTTACCTGCATCCGGATAAGATGGGAGCCAAAGATCTAAGTCGTTCTCTGTCTTTCAAGGAGTGGGATGACCGGGCCAACAGGTTAGCGAATGCATTGCTTGGGTTGGGTCTCAAGCCGGGGGATAGGTTCGCTGCTATCGCCTATAACTGTGTCGAGTGGATGGAGATTTATGCGGCGGCGGCTAAAGGGGGCTTAACCATAATCCCGATCTTATTCCGGTTGACGCCATCAGAATACCAGTACATATGCCAACACGGAGAGGCTAAAGCCTTCATTACTGCCAAAGAGTTTGTCGAAGGGGTAGACTCAATTCGCGACCAACTCTCCATCCCGCCGGCCAACTACCTATTCTTCGGTGACGATAAGGCGCCAGCAGGCTACCAGCACTACGAGGACATCATCACCAAGGCGTCTCCCGCCGAGCCAAGGATAGAGCTGGACGACGAGGCACCATGGACGATTACTTATACATCCGGAACAACTGGCAAACCAAAAGGAGTGGTGCGTTCCCACCGGAGCTTCATCGCTAACAACTGGGTGCAAGTGGCAAACATGGGTTTCGTCAGTGATGACAGCGCACTCTTGGTAATGCCTATGAGTCATATAAATTCCATTTTCTTTTCCTGGATTATCACCTGGGTAGGTGGTGGAGTATGCATATATAATCGGACAAGCTTTGATCCGGAGCACTACATTAAGACCATGCAGGACGAAAAGGTCACCTTTACTTCATTGGTTCCGACACACTACGTGCTCATGCTTGACCTGCCGGAGGAAATAAAAGCCAAATATGACGTGTCTTCTATGAGGAAGCTTTTGTGCTCATCCGCCCCGGTCAGGAAAGAAACCAAGCTGCAGGCTATGGATTATTGGAAAGGCGCTGGCCTTTATGAAGGATATGGTACTACCGAGACAGATGGGATAACATTGCTGCGGCCTCATGAGCAGCTAAATAAACTGAGGACTATCGGGAAAGAAATGTACGGCGTAGAGCGGATAAGACTGCTCGATGAGGATGGGAATGCTGTTCCTGAAGGCGAAGTAGGTGAGATATGTGTCCGTACTCCCGCGATGTTTACCGAGTATCTCAAGGACCCCGAAAAAACAAAGGATGCCTTCAGGTTTGGCGGCTATTTCCACACCGGAGATATGGCCCTTCGCGACGATGAGGGCTATTACATCCTGGTTGACCGTAAGGCGGATATGATTATCACCGGCGGCGAAAACGTCTTTCCCTCCGAGGTGGAGCAGCTCCTGGCCGGACACCCCAAGGTCAAGGAGGTGGCTGTGGTCGGCGTGCCCGACCATAAATGGGGTGAGGCCATAGAGGCGGTTATCGTACCCGTCGAGGGAACGGCGCTGTCTAAAGAGCTGGAGCAAGAAATCATCGACTACTGCCGGGGCAAGATTGCTGGCTACAAGCGCCCCAAGGCGGTGAAGTTCATCCGGGCGGAGGAAATGCCCCGGACGGCCACGGGCAAGATCATGCGCCGGGGCATACGGGAGTGGTATCAAGATAAGTAGTCTCTAATCCGGAGGGGGTGTTGCTATGCTGAAGAAAAATGTCATGGCGCAGCTGCGCCAAATCATGGGCAAGGACGCCATCCTGACCTCCAAGGAAGACCTGACCACCTATTCCTACGACGGCACGGCTACTTGGGCGCACATGCCCGACATAGTGGTGCTGCCCACCAGCGCCGAGCAGGTGTCGGAGAT
>JASFEJ010000020.1:0-13709 GCA_050124895.1 Dehalococcoidia bacterium | reverse complement strand
CCCATAAACAACATCGTTGATATTACCAACTACGTCATGCTGGAGTACGGCGAGCCGCTGCACGCCTTCGACTACAACCAGATTGGGGGCCAGAAGATTATCGTCCGCCGCGCTAAAAAGGGCGAGGTCATGGTCACTTTAGACGGGAACAAGCGAGACCTCAAATCCAACATGCTGGTCATCGCCGACACGGAAAGGGCGGTGGCGTTGGCGGGGGTGATGGGCGGCTACGACAGCGAGGTAACCGAGGATACCAAAGACATCTTTCTGGAGGCGGCCAGCTTCAACCCGGCCTGCATCTATGAGACGGGCCACAGCCTGGGGCTGCCCAGCGAAGCCCGCTTGCGTTTCGAGCGGGGAATTAGCGCCGGGGTGACTATTCCGGCACTGAAACGGGCGACACAGCTTCTGGTCGAGTTCGGCGGCGGCCAGGCAGCCAAGGGCTTCATCGATAACTATCCCGGACGAAAGAAAGCGGCGTACGTGCGATTGCGCGGTTCCGAGTCAAAGCGTCTGCTGGGCGTTGATTTTAGCATCAAACAAATGAAGGATACGCTGGAATCTCTGGGCTTCAAGGTCAAGGCCGGTGCTGCCAATGCCGAGCTGCTGGCTGCTGCCCCTTACTGGCGCAGCGACATCGCTTTAGAGGAAGACCTTATCGAGGAGGTCGCCCGCATCATCGGCTACGACGAAATACCGATTACCATGCTCAACCAGTCGCTGCCCCCTCAGGACCCGTCGCCCATGTTAAAGCTTAAACCGAATATGAGCCGGGTACTGGCCGACTATGGCTTCCAGGAGGTCATCACCTTTTCCATGATGGGTGGGGACGCCCTGAAAAAGCTCCTGTCCCAACCGTGGCCACTGGTGCGCTTGGACAACCCTATGACCGCCGAGCAGGAGTATATGCGCCCGACGCTACGGGCTAACCTTTTGACGGCGCTGAAGTCTAATCTGCGCCACGAGGAAAACGGCGTCAGGCTCTTCGAGTTGGGGCGGGTATATCACCAGCGAAAGGACGATTTACCCAATGAGCCGGAGATACTCTGCGGGGTTTTGACGGGGCCCAGGTTCGAGCCTTCCTGGCGGGGCGGCAACGAGACGCTCGATTTCTACGACGCCAAGGGCGTAGTCGAAGGGCTTTTCGGCCAGCTGGGTCTGGAGTTCGGCTTCGAGTCGGGCTCGGACGAGAGCCTGCATCCCTTCAAGCAGGCGGCGGTCGTCGTCGAGGAGAAAAGGCTGGGGGTGGTCGGCGAGCTGCACCCCAAGGTCGCCGATGCCTTTGAGCTTCCCGTAGATGTCTATCTCTTCGAGGTCGATTTGACGGCGTTGCTGCCCTTCACCATGGGGCATAAGATGTTCCAGCCGATTTCGCGCTTCCCGGCCGTGGTCAGGGATATGGCGCTGGTGCTGGACGCGGGCGTGACCAACGCCCAGGTGCAAAAGATTATGCGGGGCTTTCCGCTGGTGACCGAGGTCAGCCTTTTCGACCTCTACAGCGGCGAGCAGTTGCCGGCGGGGAAGAAGTCTTTGGCCTACCGCATCACCTATCAGTCGCCGCAGCACACGCTGACCGACGACGAGGTCAACAAGATACAGCAGCAGATACTGGATAAGCTGGCTAAGGAGCTGGGGGCGAGCTTAAGGGGTTAAACAAGCTCTTTGAGCTTTTTGACTGCCTCCGCCAGCGGCACCAGTTTCGAATCTTTCTCCGAGCGCTTTTTGAGCTCAACGCTGTTTTTCTCCAGAGTGCGCGGGCTGACGGTTAGCCTTATCGGCATCCCCAGCAGGTCGGCGTCGTTGAACTTGACCCCGGGCGATTCCTGGCGGTCGTCGAAGAGCACCTCTAGTCCTGCCGTTTCAAGCTCGGCGTAGAGTTTCTCAGCGACCTCTTCTACCTTGGTGCCCTCTTTGTACAATGGGCATAGGTACACCTGGTAGGGGGCGAGAGAAGAAGGCCAGATAATGCCCTTGTCGTCGTGGTTTTGCTCGATGACGGCGGCCATTAGTCGGCTCAGGCCCAGCCCGTAGCAGCCCATGACCAGCGGCCTTGACTCACCCTTTTCGTCAATAAAGGAGGCGTCGAACTTCTGGCTGTAGGTAGTGACCAGCTTGAAGATATGCCCGACCTCGATGCCCTGGGTAGATTCCAGTTTAGCGCCGCACTGGGGGCACTTGTCGCCCGCTTTGGCACTGGCGATATCGGCCACAATGTCCGCCTTGAAGTCTCGAGGGCAGTTGACGTTCTTGAGGTGGGTTTCGGGCTTGTTGCCGCCGGCGACAAAGTTGCTACCCGAATTGACCGAGTCGTCGGCGATGACCTTGAAGCCTTCTAGTCCTACCGGCGATGCTGCACCAGCGACAATACCTGCCTCGATAACCTCGGCCTCGGTGGCCAGGCGCAGCTCGCTGGCCTTGAGATGGTTGTTCAACTTCACCTCGTTGACGCCGAGGTCGCCGCGAATGACGATGAAGACAAGCTTACCGTCGGCGATATAAAAGACCGCCTTCAGGGTATGGCTCTGTGGTATCTTTAAGAAAGTGGCCACCTCTTCGATGGAGGCGGCGCCGGGCGTGGCCACTTCTTCGATGGGCAGCGGCTTTCCGCTATCTATTTTTTCCTTAACGCTCGCCGCCTTTTCGGCGTTGGCGGCGTAGTTGCACTTTGGGCAGTGGATAATCTCGTCCTCGCCGTTTTCGGAGACGACCATGAACTCGCGGGAGTCCTTGCCGCCGATGGCGCCGCTGTCGGCCTCGACCAGCCTGGTGGGCACCCCGCAGCGCTCGAAGATGTTCCTGTAAGCCTGGTCCATCTTCTGGTAGCTGATGTCCAGTCCGGCCTCGTCGGCGTCAAAGCTGTAGAGGTCTTTCATGAGGAACTCGCGCACCCGAATCAAGCCGCCGCGGGGGCGGGGCTCGTCGCGGAACTTGACCTGAATCTGGTAGAGGAGGAGGGGCAGGTCGCGGTAGCTCTGTACATTATACTTAGCCAGCTCGGTGATGACTTCTTCGTGGGTGGGGCCCAGCGCCAGCTTTCTTTCCCGTCGGTCGGAGAGAGTAAAAAGCACCTTGCCCAGGGCCTGGTCGCGGCCGGACTGCTGCCACATCTCGAAGGGCTGCAACACGGGCAGGTTGACCTCCTGCCCGCCGGCTTTGTCCATCTCGTCGCGGATGATGATTTCAATCTTTTTTAGCACCCGCCAGCCCAGAGGCAGGTAGGAATAAATACCGGCGGCCAGCTGCTGTATCATGCCGGTTCTGAGCAAAAGCTGGTGGCTGGCCGTTTCCGCCTCGGCGGGTAGTTCGCGCTGGGTCTTACCGAATAGCTTTGATATACGCATAGTCTTACCAGTTCTTAATGAGTTTGCCTTCCTTGTCTTTCATATTGCCGGTGACGGCGTAGATGAAGTCGATGATTTGCCAGATACCCAGGCCGCCCGCGGTAATAATCATTAAGATGCCAGTGCCGATTTTGCCCAGGTAGAAGCGGTGGATACCGAACTGGCCGAGAAACCAGGCGAGCAGGGTGACCGCCAGCCTCGATTTTTCGGAGATGTTAGTGTCCAGCGTTTTTACTCCCAGCTTGGCCCCGCATTTAGTGCAGAATTCGGCCGTGGGGCTCGTCTTGGCGCCGCAGTTGTGGCAGAAGCTGCTGCCGACCAGGGGCTTGGCGCCGCAGTTGATACAGATTTCGGGCGTGCCGATAAGCTCTTTGCCGCAGTTTCGGCAAAACATAGCTAGCCTCCTCTTTAATATCAGTCCATGCTGAAGGGTGGGTATTTATCGGTCAGGTAGTAGGAGTAGCCAGTGACCCTCGTTGACCAGCGAAAATAACCGGAAACGAAGTCGAACGCCCAGCGGGGGTAGCGGCCCATGAAGAGTATCGCCCACCAGGAGATGAAGAGGACGACGCTGGCGGCTATGCCTACAAAGTAGAGGACGACCATCTGGGGGATGACCATGAAATAGCGGAAGAAGGTGGTCAGTCGGGAGAGCTTGTCGGGAAACTCAACGTCGATGGTTATCGGGTATTTTGCCATTTTAGCTGCCTCCTTTAACGGCGGATTGTTTCGAATCCTCTACACATTAAATCATACTACGCGGCTTTATTCTAGCCTCTATCGGGTCATTTTACGGACAAAGGTTATCAGGAAGAGGGCGATGCTGAAGACACCGATAAACGATTCGAAGGCGCCGATGCCTTTGACCAAGGCGTCGCTCGCCTCCAGCCAGCTGCCGTAGCCCATCGAGGTGAAGGACATGGCGCTGAAGGCCACCGAGTTGCCGAAGGCGTTCAGCTGCCATTCGGCGCCGATGAGGAAATATATAAAGCCCATGCCGAGTATTATCGCCGCCGCCCAGACGATAGCCCGCAGCGGCCTTTCGCCGTAGCCGCAGGTGACGGAAACGAACAGGGACCAGAGCTTATGGAAGGGGTTGGTGCTCCACTTCATCGCCTTTCTCTTGGCCGTCATCTCGCGGAAGAAGAACTCGCCGCCTAAATCATACATGCCCCGCTCGTTGTGCCATGTTTTGAGGTTGCGGTAGACGGCGGCGGCTTCCTTTATCAGCTCATCTTTTTTCTTCTCGTCCTCTTCTGTTTTGTGCAGAAGCTCTTCGCCCAGTATTTGACCGGAGCCCCAGTTTATCCCCTCTATTTGGGTTTGAAAGAGGTCGGCGCAGTAGAGTCGGGCGCCTTCCAGGTCGGCTTTGACGAGGTTGGTCTCGGGGCCGCGGAGGTTGGCGTAGTTAAGGTTTGCCTTCTGGAGGTGCGCCCGGTGCAGGTTGGCCCCGCGCAGGTCGGTGTGCTCGAAATTGGCTCCCTTCAGGTGGGCGTTGATTAGATTGGCTCCCGTCAGGTCGGCGCTTTCCAGAAAAGCGCCTTCGAGGTGGGCGTCGCTTAGGTTGGCGCCTTCCAGGTGCGCCCGCATCAGGTAGGCCTTTTTGAGATGGGCTTTGGAAAGGTCGGCAAAGTCGAGGTGGGCGTCTTCCAGTTCGGCTCCGTCGAGGTGGGCTTCGACCAGAACGGCTTTGCCCAGTTCAGCTTTGAGCAACCCCGCCTTTTTGAACTGGGCTTGGGACAGGTTGGCACCTTCCAGGTGAGCGCCCTGCAGGTCGGCGCCGTCGGCGTTGGCGCCGGAAAGGTCGGCCCCCTCAAAGTGGACGCCGCGCAGTACGGCCCGTTCCAGTTGAGCATTGGAGAGGTTGGCGCCTTCCAGGTAGGCGTACCATAACGAGGCCTCGTTGAGCAGAATTCCGGAAAGGTCGAGCCCGCTTAAGTCAACGTTCTCGGCGAACTCCCGCCGCGACAGGTCTAAGCCCTCGGCCTTGCCGCCGTGCCTCTTTATCATCGCCAGCACATCTTTGCGGGTCAGGGTTTTCTCTTTTCCTTTAGCCATAGCTATACCTCCCTTGGGGTGGTGTTATGATTACCTGGAGAGTGCTTTTTCACTGCGCTCCTTCTTTGGCTCATTCTTGTTCTGCTCGTGAAGCAAAGATTCTATTCCTGTCTCTATGACTTCATGTAAAAGTTTAATTCGTCCGGCTATTTTAGTTTTACTCGCTGTCTTCCTGTTTTCGTTTAAGCCTCTCAGCTTAACTAGTTTAGCAAATCTTTCAATATCTTCTAGTAGAAGCACTGGGTTGTGTAATAGTTCCTCATGGCAATCATAGCAAAACTCTTTACTTTGTCTCTCTACTCCCCATGGACAACTCTTAAAAATCGGTTCGCGCAGTTCGCCTTTACGGTTTTTTGAACGACCGAAAAAACGTTCAGCAACGTAATGGTGCCTAGTAGCATGAGAACGTCCTTCTGGGCTCGGTTTAGCATAATCGTCGCCACCGCTATGAATCTTACAACCGCAAATTGCGCAGTATTTAATTAAAGGTTTCTTCTTTTTTATAGCTTCCCCACCTCCCCCATCAAAACCTTAATGAAATCCTTTTCCTCTATAGTTTTAATCTTCTCGCCTTTCTTGAAAAGGACGGCGCGGCCCTTGCCGCAGGCGATGCCGATATCGGCGTCTTTGGCTTCACCGGGGCCGTTGACGATACAGCCCATGACGGCCACCTTGACCGGCTTATCGACTTTCAATAGCTCCTGCTCCACCTCGGCGGCTAATTTTACTATATCCACCTCAGCACGGCCACAGGAGGGGCAGCTGACCAGTACCGGGCCGTGCTGACGCAGATTCAGGCTCTTCAGGATTTCGTAGGCGGCGATGACCTCCTCGCGGGGGTGGGCGCTCAAAGAGACACGGATGGTGTCGCCGATGCCCTCGTATAAAAGCGTGCTGATGCCGGCCGTGCTGCGGATGATGCCGGTGCGGGGCGGGCCCGACTCGGTGACGCCGATGTGCAACGGGTAGGGGACCTTCTGGGCAATGCTCTGGTAAGCCTCGATGGTCGTCGGTACGTCAAAAGCCTTGACCGAGACTTTTATAAGGTCGAAGTCCAGGTCTTCCAAAAGCTTTATCTGCTCCAGCGCCGCCTCGACCATTCGCTCCGAGACCGATAGCTTGGGGTCGGGGGAGGAGGGCAGGCTGCCGGCGTTGACGCCGACGCGGATGGGGACGTTCCTCTCTTTAGCAGCTCTGGCTATCTCTTTGACCTTCCCAGGTTCGCTAATGTTGCCCGGGTTCAGGCGCAGGCCGTCGCTGCCGGACTCAATGGCTTGCAGCGCCAGGCGGTGGTCGAAGTGGATATCGGCGACCAGTGGCATGCCAATCGCCTTTTTAATCTCTTTTATCGCCCCGGCGGCTGCGTTATCGGGGACGGCCACGCGCACGATTTCACAGCCGCAGTCCTCCAGCTCCTTAATCTGGGCAACGGTTGACATAATATCGGCGGTGTTGGTCTTGGTCATGGACTGCACCACGATGGGGGCACCGCCGCCGACGGTGACGTCACCGATTTTGATTGGTTTTGATATTCGTCTGGGCTTCAATCCAGCAAGCTCCCTCCGCTTATCCAGCGAAAGATATCCTGGTAGGTGATGAGCACCAGCAGGCCTAATAATATCATAAACCCAACGGAGTGGACGATACCCTCCGTCCTCGGCGAGACCTTTTTGCCCCGCCGAATCCACTCCAAGATGACGAAGAGCATTCGGCCGCCGTCCAGGGCGGGGAA
Source organism: Dehalococcoidia bacterium (assembly GCA_050124895.1). GTDB lineage: Bacteria > Chloroflexota > Dehalococcoidia > Dehalococcoidales > BS750m-G39 > E44-bin88. The sequence continues at coordinate 6,578 of JASFEJ010000020.1, read as the reverse complement.
GGGTATCAGCTGGGTGATGGCGATGGCGATGCTGATGAAGGCCGTCAGCTCCAGCACTGCGCTTACCCCGCTTTGTGCTACCTCTCCGGTTACCTGCACGATGCCCACCGGTCCCGCCGGCGTGAAGGGTATGGAGCCCAGAATCATGCCGATGATGCCGTTCTTGTAGAGGCCGAGGGCCTCGATGCAGGAGCGCGCCCCGACGGGGATGGCTTCCCAGGGGGGGAGGCTTTCGCTGATGACAACCGTGTCCTCGGTGCGGTAGGCTATGCCGACGGCTCCCTCACCTTCGGGGGGACGCCAGCGTGGTGTAAGCTCAACCGTCTCGGTGGTGGCGTCGGCGTGCAACACGGTCATGGTTATTTCACTGCCCAGGTTGAGCTGGATATAGCGGCTAATGTCGCCGCTGTTCTTTACCTCGTGGCCTTCGACGCTGATAACAGTGTCTCCGGGCTCAATGCCGGCCATCTCGGCGGGCGAGTCCGGGGCAATTTCCTGCACCACCACCTGCCCGTTAACGACGTCGTGGGGGACCATGTAAGCTACCGCCAGCAACACGAAGGGCAGGAGCAGGTTCAAGATTATGCCGCCGCCTAAGACCAGCAGCCGGACGCCGTAGCCCCGGCTGGCCAGGCCCTTGGGCACTTTGGGGTCTACCTCGCCGGCAATCTTGTTAAAGCCGCCGAAGGGTATCCAGTTGATGGAGTAAAGCGTGCCCCGCCACTTTCGGCCGTATATACGCGGCGGGAAGCCGACGCCGAATTCCTCCACGGGCACTCCCGTCGCCTTGGCGGCGAAGAAGTGCCCCAGCTCGTGGATGATGATGAGCACGGAGAGGGCGACGACGCCGACGACTATGGTCAGTATCACGATTTATCTCCCGCTAGCTGCATAACCCTTTCCCGGGCCCATTCGTCGGCGGCCATTATGGCTTCAAGGTCGGGGGTGTCGATGGTCTTGTGCTCTTCCAGCGCCTGCTCGACGAGCCCGGCTATGTCGGTGAACTTGATTTTGCCCAGCAGGAACTGCTGCACGGCAATCTCGTCGGCGCCGCAGAGCACGGCGGGATAGGTCCCCCGCTTCTTGCCCGCCTCGACGGCTATTCTCGGGCAAGGGAAAGCCTCGAAATCGGGCGGCTCGAAGGTCAGCCCCATGTCCCCCCAGTCGAGCCGGGGGAGGTGGGGATTGGCTAGGCGCTCGGGGTAAGCCAGGGCGTACTGGATAGGTAGGCGCATATCGGGCTCGCCTAATTGGGCTTTGACCGAGCCGTCGGCAAACTCCACCATGGAATGCACGATGCTCTGGGGGTGGATTAGGACCTTGATGTTGTCGAAGTGCATGTCAAAGAGCCAGCGTGCCTCGATTATTTCCAGCCCCTTGTTCATCAGCGTCGCCGAATCAATAGTGACCTTATTACCCATCCGCCATGAAGGGTGTTGCAACGCCTGCTCGGCGGTAACCTTGACCAGCTCGGCTTGGGAAAAGTGCAGAAAGGGGCCGCCCGAGGCGGTGAGTATAATCTTAGACGGCTTAGCTTGCTCGCCTTCAAGGCACTGCCAGATGGCGCTGTGCTCGCTATCAACGGGTAGAATCCTGGCGCCGTGTTTTTTGGCCTCGCTGGTGATGAGCCCGCCGGCCATGACCAGCGCTTCCTTATTAGCCAGGGCGACCTGTTTGCCCGCCCGCACCGCCGCTAACGTGGGTTTGAGCCCCCAATTCCCCGAGGTGGCGATAACCACTATGTCTGTCTCGGGGTGGCGGGCCATATCCTCCATAGAGAGGAACTCACATTCGTCGGTGGGGAGAGGTGTCTTTGTTTCCTGGTGGAAGATGAAGCGGGGCTGGAAGTGGGCTATCTGCTCGGCGAGGAGGGCGGTGTTCCGTCCCCCGGCCAGCCCGATGACGCTGAAGTGGCCGGGGAGGGCGTCGATTACCTCTAATGTCTGGCGGCCGATGGAGCCGGTGGCGCCGAGGACGGCGACCCGCTTTACAATACTACCCATACTACATAATAATATACCACGACACCGGCAAAGACAACGCTGTCTATCCTGTCGAGGAAACCGCCGTGCCCCGCCAGCCAGCTGCCTGAGTCCTTAACGCCCGTGTTGCGCTTGAGCAGGGACTCAACCAGGTCGCCGAGCTGGCCGAAGAGGCTGATTAAAAAGCCCAATAATACCGCCTGCCCGTAGCCGATGGGGAGTTGGAGGGGGGTAGAGAGGGTAAAGAGCAGGGCGATGATAATAGCGCCGATAAAGCCGCCGATGGTGCCTTCCCAGCTCTTGCCGGGGGAGATGGTCGGGGCGAGCTTATGCCTGCCTAACGCTTTACCAGTAAAATAGGCGGCGGTGTCGGAGGCGAAGGTGACCCCCAGCGCCAGGAGGACCCAGTTCCGTCCGTCCTCTAGGCCTCTCAAGCCCACGAAATAGCTCAAGAGCCATCCAATATATAATATGCCGCCTAGCGTCCAGGCCCAGTCGAGGAAAGCGCCTTCTCTTTTCGGTCGCACTAGCAGCCAGACTAGCGATAGCACCACGCCCGAGGTAACCAGGATGGGCGGGGTGAGGTAGCGGCTATCAATCTGGGGGCTGATGATAAATAGCAGCGTCCAGAGCAGCCCGAAAAGGGTGAGGGGGGCCAGCTTTGCTTTTTCCCCCAGCCGATAGAACTCGATAACCGCCAGCATTCCCCAGAGCGCCACCAGTATGGTCAGCCAGGGGAGGGGCTCGTCGAACCAGACGGCGGCGGCCAGCAGGGGAATCCCCCAGAGCGCAGTTGAAAACCTTTTCTTTAGCATATCATTAAAGGGCGCCGAAGCGCCTTTGCCTCTGGCTGTAGGCGAGGAGCGCCTTGTCAATCTCCTTGCTGTCAAAGTCGGGCCAGAAGACCTCAGTGGAATAATATTCGCTGTAGGCGGTCTGCCAGATCAGAAAGTTGCTGAGGCGGAGCTCGCCCGCCGTGCGGATGACCAGGTCGACCTCGGGCAGGCCCGCCGTATAGAGGTATCTATCGAACAATTGTTCGTCCACCTTCTTTGGCGGTATGCCTTCGTTCACAATCCGGCGCACGGCGTCTATAATCTCGGCGCGACCGCCGTAGTCGAAGGCGACGCTCAGGGTCATCCCCTGGTTGTTCTTGGTCAGTTCCACCGCCTTGGCTATCGCCTGTTGCAGGCCCGGAGGAAGCTTTTCCCGCCGCCCCAGGTGGCGGATTCTGATGCCGTTCTTGTGCAGTTCGGGGGTATCGCTGTCTATCGCTTCCCGCAAAAGGTTGAGCAACCCTTCAATCTCGGCCTCGGGGCGTTTCCAGTTTTCGGTGGAGAAGCCGTAGAGGGTGAGGTATTTGAGGCCAAGCTTGCTGAAGTAGCTGATAACCGGGTGCAGGTTGGCCACGCCCGCCTGGTGCCCTTCAAAGCGGGGAAGGCCGCGCTTTTGCGCCCAGCGGCCGTTACCGTCCATGATGATGGCGATGTGGGTGGGGAAGGGGGGCTTTTTTTTGGCAGCGGCTGTCATCATAATAAATAAAGGTGTGCCTTAACACACCTACCGTATCGCCCGGACCCTGGGCTAGACCTCCATAAGCTCGGCTTCTTTATCGCGGGCTATCTTTTCGATGTCGGCGATGAAGCTGTCGGTGACCTTTTGCAGCTGTTCCTGGGCGCGCTTTTGCTCGTCCTGAGATATCTCCTTGCTCTTCTCCAGCTCTTTGAGCTCGGTCATGGCGTCACGCCGCTGGTTACGTATCACGATTTTTCTCTCTTCCACTCGCTTGTGCACTATCTTGATTAGCTCCTGGCGGCGCTCTTCGCTCAAGGGGGGAATGTTCAGGCGGATGAGGTTGCCGTCGTTGGTGGGGTTTAAGCCCAGCTCGGACTTCAGGATTGCCTTCTCTATGTTGGGTATGGTGCTCCGGTCCCAGGGCTGGATAACTAGCAGCCTGGCGGCGGGGGCGGAGATGCCGGCAATCTGGTTGAGGGGAGTGGGCACGCCAGCATAGTCTACCTTGATGTGCTCGATGAGGGCGGGGGTGGCGTGGCCGGTGCGGATACTGGCCAGTTCCATCTTCAAGCCCTCGACCGAGGCCTTCATCTTTTCTTCCGTTGTCATTAAAACGGGGCTGACCATTTTACGACTCGCTGTAGACCAGGGTGCCTATAGATTCACCGCTTACCGCCCGCTCTATGCTGTTTTGCTCCTGGAGGTCGAAAACGATGATGGGCAGCCTGTTTTCCAGACACAACGAGAGGGCGGTGGCGTCCATTACTTCCAGTCGCAGATTTAACATCTCGAAGTGGGTGAGCTTGTCGAACTTCTTGGCCTTGGGGTCGACGAGTGGGTCGGCGCTGTAGATGCCGTCGACGTTATTCTTGGTCATGAGCAGTACCTGGGCGTCAATCTCTATAGCGCGCAGGGCGGCGGCGGTGTCGGTGGTCATGTAGGGGTTGCCCGTGCCCGCGGCGAAGATAACCACCCGGCCTTTCTCCAGGTGGCGGATGGCGCGGCGCCTGATGTAGGGTTCGGCTACCTGCTGGACGGTTATGGCCGTCTGCATGCGGGTGGCCACTCCCTGGCTTTCCAGTACGTCCTGAAGGGCAAGGGCGTTTATTACTGTGGCCAGCATGCCGGCGTAATCGGCGGTGACCCGGTCCATGCCTTCCTTTTCCGCCTTGGCTCCCCGCCAGATGTTGCCGCCGCCGACGACGATGCCAACGCCGACGTCCATGGCGATTACGTTTTTAATTTGCGTGGCGACCTTGAGCAGGGTAGCGGCATCAATGCCGTAGGCGGCGCCGCCACTGAAGGCCTCGCCGCTCAGTTTAAGCAGGACCCGCTTGTATTTCGCCGCGCTCATTTTTCCTATTCTGCCTGTTCGCCCAACTCAAATCGGGCGAACCGGCTCACCTTGATGTTTTCGCCCACCCGGGCGATGGTCTCGGTGATAAGGTCTTGAATAGTCAGTTCCTGGTCTTTGATGTAAGGCTGCAAAAGCAGGCAGGCTGCCTCTGGCTCTTCTTCAGCTTCCTCGGGCATATCTTCCTGGCTGACGAACTTGGGGTCCATGGCGGCTACCTGCATGGCCAGGTTGTGCGCCAGCTCTTTAAACTCGTCGGTGCGGGCGGCGAAGTCGGTCTCGCAGTTAATCTCGACAATAGCGCCGACCTTACCCCCGGTGTGGATATAGGCTTCAACCACTCCCTCGGCGGCGACGCGCTCTTCCTTCTCCTTGGCCTTGAGCAGGCCCTGTTCCTTGAGGAATTCGAGCGCCTTTTCCCGGTTGCCCTCGTGTTGCTCCAGGGCGTTGCGGCACTGCATGATGCCCGCTCCGGATTGCTCTCTCAGTTCTTTTATCAAATCAATCGAGATTTTCAAGCGGTTTCTCCTTCAGGCTCTTCATCGGTGGCGCCGGCGGGGGTGTCGTCGGGGGTGAAGACAAGGGTTTCGGTTATCTCGGGGGCGCCTTCCTCAGCGGCGCCGACCAGGGCCGCCCCGCCTGTCTTGCCCTCGATAATGGCGTCGGCAATCTTGCTGCATATCAGCTTAATAGTCCTGATGGCGTCATCGTTGGCCGGGATGGGGTAGTCGATATCGTCGGGGTTGCAGTTGGTATCGACGATAGACACCACGGGTATGCTCATCCGCCTGGCTTCGGCGATGGCAATCCTCTCCTTGGTGGGGTCGATGATGAACAGGGCGTCGGGGAGTTTGGTCAGCTCCTTGAAGCCGCCCATCTGGCGGTTAAGTTTGACGATTTCCTCCCCTATCCTGAGCGCTTCCTTTTTGGGCAGGCGCTCAAAGTCGCCGCGGCTCTGCTGGTCTTCGAGGCGGACGAGGTAATCTATGCGCGCCTGGATGGTGGCGAAGTTGGTCAGCACGCCGCCCAGCCAGCGCTGGTTGACGTAGAACATGCCGCAGCGCTCGGCTTCCTGCTCGATTGACTCTTGGGCCTGCTTTTTGGTGCCGACAAAGAGTACGTTGCCGCCTTCGGCGGCTATCTCGCGCACGAAGTCACAGGCTTTGTCCAGCATGGCCGCCGTCTGTTCCAGGTCGATGATGTGGATGCCGTTGCGCTTGGTGAATATATAGCTCTTCATAGCCGGATGCCAGCGGCTGGTCTGGTGGCCGAAGTGGGCACCGGCTTCTAATAGTTCCTTTATAGTAGCGGTATCCGGCAAGCTTGGTCTCCTTTCCAGTTAGTCTTTTATATCAGTTTAACAGTATAGCATACTGCACTCTTGGCAACAATACGGGGGAGGTATAAAAGCTACGGGGGGTTGAGCCTCTATAGGTGTCTCTCCCCACCCCAAGTTACTTTTCCCAACCAAAACCCACTCAAGGGCGTCTAAACTCTCTTTAACTTCCTTATCCCACCCCACCTTTTTGTGCGGAGGTCTTATTTGCCCACCCAATACCCACCCTACAGAGGTGTAACCTCTATAAACTTCTCTCCCCACCTAGTTGCCCCCTTTGAAAAAGGGGGATTAAGGGGGATTTCCTTAAAAGGGTGGTGGGTGGGAAAAGATTTAAAACGGGGTGGGGCGACTCCGTTGCTAAAAGTAGGGGAAAGCCTTATTATATATA
>JASFEJ010000019.1:0-13746 GCA_050124895.1 Dehalococcoidia bacterium | reverse complement strand
TCGATAGCCACCGTCTTGGCCAGAGCAATCAAGCCCGCCTTGGCCGAGCCGTAGCTGGCCTGCCCGGCGCCGCCGTGCATCCCCGCCACCGAGGAAATGTTGACCACCCGCCCCCACTTGTTGTCGCACATATCCGCCCAGACCTCTTTGAGGCAGTAGAAAGCGGAATTAAGGCAAATCTTGACCTCTTTATCAAACTCCTCAGGCGTGGCTTTATAGATGGGCACGAAATGCCCCATCTGGGCGGCGTTGTTGACCAGTATGCTCACCGCCCCCAGCCCCTCCTTGACCTTGGCCATCCCCTTCTGCACCTCGGGGTAGCGGCTGACATCCATCTTAACGGCGATGGACTTACGGCCCAGCTTCTTTATCTCGTCGGCCACCGCTTCTGCCCCCTCGAAGTGCCCGAAACCGTGAACGGCCACGTCAGCGCCGTCCCGCGCCAGGGCCAGGGCGATGGCCCGCCCGATTCCGTGCGGCCGGGAGGAACCGCTGACAAAAGCGACCCTACCTTCTAAAGACATCCTTGCCTCCTTTTAGTTGACCCTGTGTTATTGTTTATCTATACTAGACGACACGGAGGGGTGTCCGAGAGGCTTATGGTGACGGTCTTGAAAACCGTTGTCCTTCGACAGAAGGACCGTGGGTTCGAATCCCACCCCCTCCGCCAGTTTTTTTACCGTATTTTACCAGACCCGCCATGGCGCTGACCGCCCTTTCCGGCAGCGGAAAGACGGGCACGCCGATGGTTTCCAGAGCGTTTATTTCGGCATAAGCCGTCCCTTTGGGCGAGTCCAGGCAGACCACGAGCGGTTTCTGGGCATTTTGAGCCACGTCGACCACCGCCCGCATCAGCTCCATGTTGGTGCTGTAGAAGACGGCGGCGACAACGATGGCATCGACATTCTCGTCGGCCAGCACCGCTTTGAGCATCTGGCGGCAGCTTTCGAAGTTATCCGAGGTCCAGGCAACGTCTATCGGATTGGATACCGCGTTTAGTGATGACGACAGCCTCTTCAGTTTACGCTGCGTCGTCGGCGTAAACTGAGCTAACTGCAGACCGAGGTCGTGGCACTTATCGGCCATAATGATGGCCGGCCCCGCCTGCACCGAGAAAAGCGCTACTCTATTGCCCCCAGCCGCCGGCTGGAAGGCCAGCGCCTTTGATTTATCGACCAGTTCGGTGATACTATCGACGGTAATCATGCCCGCTTGCTCAAAGGCGGCCTGGTAGTAGTCGTAGTTGCCGGCCAGGGCGCCGGTGTGGGAGAAGGTGCTCTTTTCCACCCCTTCTTCCCGCCCCACCTTATAGACGATAATGGGCTTACGCTTAGCGACCTTCTTGGCGACATTGAGGAGCTTGCGCGGCTCTTCCAGTCCTTCGATATAGAGAGCGATTACCTCGGTATCTTTATCCTGGCCGAAATAGCCCACCACCTCGTCGAAGTCGAGGTTACAGCGGTTGCCCAGTCCTACCGCCTTGCTTATGCCCACGTTCTGGTTGGTCAGAGCGTGCACGGTGTATATGGTAGCGCCGCCGCTCTGCGCCGCCACGCCCACGTTGCCCGCCTGGCTCAAGGAAAGCGTGTACTGGAAAGAGGCGTTGAGTTTGGCCGTGGGATTGATGAAGCCCAGCGTGTTGGGCCCGATAATCTTGATTCCCGCCCTGTCGGCGATGGCTTTAAGCTCTGATTGCCGGCGGGCGCCGGCTTTAGTGCCCACCTCCTTAAAACCGCCGCTGACCAGGATTACCCCTTTTACCCCCTTGGCGGCGCACTCCTCGACAGCCGATAAAGCCAGCTCGGCGGGAATGACCACCATGGCTAAATCAACCTCGCCGGGGACAGCACTCAGCGAGGGATAGGCTTTAAGGCCGAAGAGCTGCGCCAGCCCCGGGTTGACCGGGTAAACCCTGCCTTTGTAGCCCAGCTCCAGCAGGTTGCCCATGCACATATAGCCCACCTTGTCCGGGCTGGCCGAGGCGCCGACGACGGCCACGCTGCGCGGGTTAAAGATACGCTCCAGCTGCTTTACCGAACTCATACCACCTCTAGTGAGACGCCACCGAGACCATATTGAGCATGGCGAACCCCATCGGGTTCAACTGATAGCCGCTGACGTAGGGCTTGACCAGCACGTAGTTCACCCCGAAACACAAGGGGAGACAGGCGGCGTCCTCCACCAGCATCTGCTCGGCCTGCTGGTAGAGCGCCAGGCTAAGCTCGTAGTCCGTCTCCGCGGCCGCCGCCTCAAGCAGGGCGTCGAAGTCGGGGTTATTATAGCCGCCGTAGTTGTTCTCGGCGCCGCTGCCGAACAAAATCTCCAAAAAGTCCTGCGGGTGCGGGTAGTCGGCAATCCAGCCGGTATAGAACATCTCGTCCCGCTCCTCGTCGAGGTGATAGAGGAAAGCCTCCGGCTCCAGCTGCCTCACCGTGACCTCCACCCCCAGGTTCTCCCGCCACTGGTAAACGAGCGACTCTGTATCCGCCGCAATCAGTCCTCCCCACCCCGCCGTGGTCAGCGTAATCGGGGGCAGGTTGTCCATACTGCCGTAGCTGGAGTTAGCGATTAATTCCAGGGCTTCCTCGACATCGTATTCCAGCCCCACCAGCGCCTCGTTATAGCCGGGTATGCCCGGCGGCAGCACGCCGTAGGCGGCCTGCATCACGCCGGCGAAGACCAGCGAAATCAGCTTTTCCTTATCGATAGCCAGCGAGAAGGCACGGCGGATATTGGCGTCGTCGAAGGGCGGCTGGTCGGTGTTAAAGCCGATATAGTAAAAGCTCAGCTCAGACGTTATCGAAAGTTGGTCATAGAAGGAACCGGCTTCATCGGTCACCTTGTACGTGTAGGCGGTGCCGACGCCGGTGGCATCGATTTCGCCCAGCTCGTACATATTCATGGGCGTCCCGCCCCAGAGCTGAAAGACTACTTGGTCGACCTTAGCCATCTCACCGTAGTAGAGCTCGTTCTTGGCCAGTATCAGGGTATCGCCATCCACCCACCGTTCCAGCTCAAACGGCCCCGTACCGTTGGGCTGGTGCCACCACATTCCCCCCGCCTCAACGTCAGCCCGGTCAACTACGTGGGCAGTGGGATAGGTCAGCTTGGAAAGGAAATAGGACTTGGGGGCGTCTATGGTCACCTCCAGGGTGAATTCGTCAAGCACCCTTACCCCGCTAAGCTCGGTGCTGGCGCCCGACAGCATTTCTTCAGCACCAACGATATCGCCCAGATAGGTAGCGGCGGTCTGCGAGCCAGTCTCCCAGGCGCAGGCCCGCTCCCAGGAATACTTAAAGTCATCGGCGGTGACCTGCCTCCCGTCGTGGAAGAAGACGTCCTCACGCAGGTAGAAAAGATAGGCCGTCCCTTCTTGATTCATCTCCCACCGCTCGGCGATGTCGGGCACCGGTTCCAGGTCATCGCCTAAGCGCACCAGCCCGCTGAAAATTTGCATGATATAGGCATGGGAGGTGGCATCACCGCAAAGAGCAGGGTCGAGCGTCCAGGGGTCGATACCGTAGAGGGTGAGCACTCCTTCGCCTGAGGGGGTAGCAACGTTTCCGTCATTATCGTTGGGGCAGCCGCTAAGAAGTAAGACGGAGACTAAAAACAGCGCCAGGACTACGAATAAGGCTTTTTTCATAACTTAGAGAATCCCCCAGTCGCGGCAGCCCTGCTCAATGACGGCTAAATATTCCTTGGAGGGCGGTGCCGCTTCGGCTCTTCCTGAGCGTATATAGCTCACGGCGTCGATGCGCCGCCCCAAATCGTCGTTCAGGATTACGTTGATGCGGTTATAGGTGCCGGGGCAATCTTCGTATTTGTCCAGCTTCTTCATGTCCTCTTCCGAGACTTCGTAAACCGCCCCGATAACCTTCTCCCCCCTAAACGGCTGGATATTGGCGTAGCCCCCGTGCCATTTTCGGGACCAGCCGACGAAGACCAGGCGGTAGTGGCTTAAGGTCGCCACCGAAACCGGCTTGGCGTTGGGGCAGCGCTCCTTCATCTGCTTTTTATTCAGGTTAGAGGCGTAGGCAAAATAATACACTAAAATAAACCTTCCCGCTTCAGGCTCAAGAAATTCTGGCCGCCGATGATGATATGATCTAAAACGTCTATGCCCACCAGCTCTCCCGCCTCGGCCAGTCTCTTGGTCAGCTTAATGTCGTCCGGCGAGGCCTGGGCGTCGCCCGAGGGGTGGTTATGGGCCAGGATAACGGCGGCGGCGCTGGCCGATATTGCCTCTTTAAAAACCTCCCTGGGGTGAACGATGCTGGTATCCAGGCTGCCCACCGAAACCTCGGCCAGCTTTATCAGCTGGTTTCTGGTGTCCAACAAGAGAGCCAGGAAATATTCCTTTTTCTTGTCCCGCAACCTATTCCTCACCACCCCCATCACGTCTTCAGGGGTCTTGACCACGGTTTTAGCCCCGGCCTGGGCGTAGCCTTCGAGGCGGCTGGCCAACTCGAAGGCGGCTTTAATCTGCGCCGCCTTGGCGATGCCGATGCCCTTCACCTGAGATAGCTCTTCCACCGAGGCTTCGGCGATGCCCTTGAGGTTCTCGAACTTGGATAAAAGCCTCTGGGCGGTCACCATCACCGATTCCCCGGAGACACCCCGCCCCAGTATCACCGCCAGTATCTCCTGCGCCGAAAGGGCTTCCACCCCCAGCTTCTGCAGCCTCTCCCGGGGCCTTTCGGAGAGAGGTAAATCGTGTATGGTAAATGACTTGCTCTTAATATTGCTCACTGACGTACTCCCGCCAGAGGCTGTCCAGTGTATCCATATCGAAGCCGTAGACCGCCTCCAGGGCGGCGTCGTAATCGCTGCCCTCGCTAAAGATATTCAACAGTTCCAGCATCTTGGGCTGCCCGTAGCTTGAGATGAGGTATTCTACAAGGCTGTAGCTCTGGGCGTAACCGAGGGTGGCCAGGTTGGCGTAAGCGGAAAAGGGGCTGCAAAGGCTCTGCACCGAGATAAGGTAGTTGTTGTCAACCGCCCTCTCCAGCGCGTAGGCAAACTCATCGCCCTGCTCCCCCTCGGCGTACATGGCCAGCCCTTCGTCCAGCCAGGTAGGCAGGTCGTTATAGGGGTTGAGCGTCATCTGGTGTATGACCAGGTGCGCCAGCTCGTGGGCGATGGCCCGTTTACCCCAATCGGCGATACCGGGAGAGATGCCGATGGCGATAATGCCGTGCCGCGTATAGGCCACCCCACCCGTCCACTCCTGGGGGTGAATCATCGCCCCCTGCAGGTCTGAGGAGCTGGTGTAGACATAGAACTGGACCGGCTTCTCCAGCACAGCGCCGGTATCCGCCGCCAGCCGCGCCAGCGCCTCTTGAGCAGCAGTCATAAGCTCTTCAACAAAGTCTTCGTCGTCCTGATAGCAGTAGAGGGTTACCTGTCCTTCGGTAAGGCTTTCCCAATCATAGCGGGTGTCGTCGAAGCGGACGCTCTCCGGCTCGGTCTCAAGCCAGCCGCCGCCAGCGTCCTCTATCCGCCACCAGTAGTCCAGGCTGGAGCCGGGGGGCAATCCGCCCACCCTCACCATATCCAGGCTATAGCTGACCTCAACGCTGGTGGCGGGGGAAAAGCCCACCAGGACCTCGCCGAAAACATCGGCGAAGCTGGTGCGGTCGACGGAGTAGCAGAGGCGAATGTCGGTGATTTCGAAGTTGCTCCGCGCCGATAGGTTGAAGCTCATGCGGTAAGGGAAGTCGGCCTCGGCGCGGCTGTCGAGCACGGTCAGCTCGCCCTGGGCTTGGACGATAACCGGGCTCAAAGCCGCCAGCGTTAGCAGCAAAAGGACAACTAATACGAGCTTCTTTTTCATCCTTCTTCACCCATTATAGACCTGAGGTAAGCGGAGATAAAGCCGTCCAGCTCACCGTCGAGCACAGCCTCGGTGTCGGCGCTCTGGTATTCGGTGCGGTGGTCTTTGACCATCTTATAGGGGTGGAGGACGTAGCTCCGTATCTGGTTGCCCCACCCCGCCGCAATCCGCTTCCCCTTGAGCTTGGCCCTCTCCTCCGCCCGCCTCTCCAGTTCCACCTCCAGTAAGCGGGAAAGCAGTATCTTCATGGCAATCTCTTTGTTCTGGTGCTGGGAGCGTTCGCTCTGGCAGGAGACGGTTAAACCGGTGGGGATATGGGTCAGCCTCACCGCGCTGCTCGTCTTCTGCATATGCTGCCCTCCCGGCCCGCTGGAACGGAAGGTGTCCACCTTTAGCTCATCGGGGGCTATCTTAACATCGACGTCGGCCTCGGCTTCGGGCATTACCTCAACTAAAGCAAACGAGGTATGGCGGGCGTGGTCGGCGTCGAAGGGGGAAAGCCGCACCAGACGGTGAACGCCGTGCTCGGATTTCAGGTAGCCGGTGGCGTAATCGCCGCTGACATCAATAACGGCGCTCTTTATCCCCACCTCCTCCCCCGGTGAAACGTCGAGCACCTCGGCCTTATAGCCGCGGCGCTCCGCCCAGCGCAGGTACATCCGCATCAACATCTGCGCCCAGTCCTGGGACTCGGTGCCGCCGGCACCGGCATGAATGGATAGAATGGCGTTGCGCTCGTCATAGCCGCCGCTAAAGGCCCTCTCCAGCTCCATCTCGTCGAGGCGAGAGGCCAGTCTATTGACCTCGGACTCAATCTCAGAATCAAGCGAGCTGTCATCGAGTGAGATGAGCTCGGCGACGTCGGCGGCCGCCTTTTCCATCTCCCGCCACCGCTCCACCACCTTCTTCTGCTCGGCGAGCTGGCGCATGACCGCCTGCGCTTTGGCCTGGTCCGTCCAGAAGTCGGGCTCGGCGGTCTGTTTCTCCAGCCCTAGAATCTCTTTTTCTCTACTAGCGACGTCAAAGATGCACCATGGCCATAGAGATTCGAGACTGCAAGTCCTTGAGCATATCCCTTATTTCCTGCATCTATCCTCCCGCATAGTTTTACCCATTATCCGCCATGATTATTAACAGGCTATTAAGCTTCAAATTCAGTCCCCTAGAATAGTTGTTTCTGATAACCTGCCTTAGTACCCTTGATTTTCAGATTGCCCCCCGCCGCCAGGTGGGCCAGGCGGGTGGGCTCGGGCAAACGGTAGCCCCGGCAGCACTGCCCCACCCAGTAGATAGCGCCCTCCAGGTCGACCTTATGCCCGATGGAGACGTAGATTGGGTTTACCCCATCTTTAGTGCGCAGAACGGTGCCGACAACCTCTTCTTTATCAACTAATTCGGTGTAGCTGCCCGCCTCCCGGGCGGGCTCGAAGTGGCTGCCGCAGAGCCGTGACTTGGCGCAGCCGATGGTCGGTGTATCCAGAAAAAGCCCCAGGTGCGAGGCCAGCCCCAAACGCCGGGGGTGGGCAATACCCTGCCCATCCACCAGGACGAGGTCGGGGGTAATCTCCAGCTTGGCGCAGGCGGCTAAGGTTATCGGCGCTTCTCTAAAGGACAAAAGCCCCGGCACGTAAGGGAAATCAATGCTGTCCTCCACCGTCTGCACTTCGGCGACTTCAAGCTCCGGGTAGCTCAAGACGACCACCGCCGCCCTCCCCATCCCCCGCTCGCGGTCAACCGATATATCCACGCCGGCGATATAGCGTGGGTTGCTTAGTTCGTTAGTCCTGGAGACCTGCGAAGCCAACCTCAATTGTAAATCCAGAGCCTCCGACGGGTTCACCCGCCAGCCGTGCAAGCTGCCTGTTTTCACAACCCGATTATAGCTGCTGAATAGCGGTATGACAACCGTAAACTCCCTGTAACCATTGACAGTCTGCCGATTATAACGCATAATAGAGCCTAAAAAGGACAGGTATAAGATTGGTAAAGATTAGACTACGACGCATTGGAGCTAAAAAACAACCCAGCTATCGACTGGTGGTAGCTGATTCTCGCGCCCCCCGCGACGGAGCGTTTATCGCCGTCATTGGCCACTATAACCCCCTGACCAACCCCGAGACACTGGTTGTTGATAAGGAGAAGGCGTCAACCTGGCTGAAGCAGGGCGCTCAGCCCACCGATACCGCCGCCAGACTACTGGCTAAGGCCGGCATCATCGAAGAGCCCGAGGCCATAAAAGAGAAGATGAAGGCCGGTACCCCCGGAAAACCGAAGGCGAGCAAGAAGAAGGCAAAGGCCGCCGCCGCTAAGGCTGAAGCCGAAGCACCGAAGGCTGAAGCAGAGGCGGAAGCCGCTGCTGAAGAGCCCAAGGCGGAAGCTGCCGAGGCACCTGAAGCCGCTGCCGAAGAGCCAAGGGCGGAAGAGGCTGAGGAGACAAAGACTGAAGCGAACGCCGCTGAAGCGGCTGCTGAGGCACCTGAGGCCAGCGCCCCCGAACCCGAAGCTGGTAAAGACGAATCCGAAACGACCAAGGAGCAATCATGAACGAACCAGAAAACCAGGAAGAACCAGAAAACCAGGAAGAACCAGAAAACCTAGAAGCACAGGAAGCCCCGAAGACACAAGTAAGCCCGAAAGAGGCGGAAGGTATGAAAGAACTAGTCGAATACATCGCCAAAGCCATTGTCAATGCGCCCGACGACGTAGTCGTCACCGAGGAGACCGACGAACAGGGCACCACCTTGAAGCTACAGGTCGCCGACGACGACAAGGGAAGGGTCATTGGCAAACAAGGTCGTGTCGCTCAAGCCATGCGCACCCTGCTCAGAGTAATCGCTGCCAAGGCGGGCACCCGCGCCACTCTTGAGATTATATAGCCGCTGATTAACAACCAGTGAAATCTTCCGGGCTGGAATATATCGCCATAGCCCAGGTCCTGGCGCCGTGGGGCGTTGAGGGCAAGTTCAGGGCAGAGGTCATCACCGATTTCCCCAACCGCCTCGCCCCCCACTCCCCGGTTTACGCTGACCGCCAGCCGATGACCATCGCCAGTGCCAGCTGGCACAAGGGCCAGGCCATCATCAAGCTGGAAGGCATTGACAGCGCCGAGCAGGCGGAGAAACTGCGCGGCAAGGCGCTGGAAATCCACCACAGCCAGCTGGAAACACTCCCCGAAGGACAATACTACCACTTTCAGCTTATCGGGCTTGAGGTATGGACTACCCAGGGTCAGCAGTTGGGTAAGGTCGTCAAGGTTTTAAGTAATCCCAGCAACGATAACTATGTGGTCAGCGGTGAAAAGGGAGAGATTCTCATTCCCGCCATCGAGGACGTGGTAAAATCAGTTGACCTTGAAGCTAAGCGGATAACTATTGAGGCTATCAAAGGGCTGCTTGACCTGAACGGCTAGGTCTGGACAGTCGGCCTGCGCCGCCGCCTTCTCTGCGCCACCTGCAGCCGAATCAGGGAGCGCCTTAGCGCCGCCTCGGCCCGGGCCGTATCCACCCCCGGCTCGTGCTCGGCCAGCCTTTTTTCGGCACGGCGCTTGGCTTCCTCGGCACGGGCGATATCTATCTCTTCCACCCTTTCGGCGGCGTCGGCCAGGACAATGATTCTATCGGGACGCACCTCGATAAAGCCCCCCGAAATGGCCAGGTAAAACTCCTCCCCACCCTTCTTAACCAATAGCTCACCGGGCAAGAGCGTGGTCATCAGCGGGGCGTGGTGGGGCAAAATGCCCAACTGGCCTTGTACACCCGGAGCCACGACCTCGTCAACGTCTTCAGAAAAGACCTCTCGCTCCGCGGTAACGATATCAAGCCTGGTGGTAGCCATTAACTCAATCCTCTGACTGCAAGCTCTTAGCCGCCTCCACCGCCTCGTCGATGGTGCCGACCATATAGAAGGCCTGCTCGGGCAGCGTGTCGTGCTGTCCCTCCAGGATTTCCTTGAAGCCGCGCACCGTCTCGGCTATGGGCACGTATTTGCCCGGCCGGCCGGTGAAGTTCTCGGCGACGAACATGGGCTGGGATAAGAACCTCTGTATGCGGCGGGCGCGCGCCACGGTGAGCTTATCCTCCTCGCTCAGCTCCTCGATGCCGAGGATGGCGATAATATCCTGCAGGTCCTTGTAACGCTGTAGTACCTTTTGCACACCCCGCGCCACCTCATAGTGCTCCTCGCCGACGACGGCGGGGTCGAGAATACGCGAGGTCGAAACCAGCGGGTCAACGGCGGGGTAGATGCCCTGCTCGGTCAGCGCGCGCTCCAGGGCAACCACGCCGTCGAGGTGGCCGAAGGTGGTGGCTACACCCGGGTCGGTATAGTCGTCGGCGGGCACGTAGATTGCCTGGAAGGAGGTAATCGAGCCCTTCTTGGTCGAAGTAATACGCTCCTCCAGCTCGCCGACCTCGGTGGCCAGCGTCGGCTGGTAGCCCACCGCCGAAGGCATCCGCCCCAAAAGCGCCGATACCTCCATACCGGCCAGGGTATAGCGGTAGATGTTATCGATAAAGAGCAGCACGTCCTGCCCTTCTTCATCGCGGAAATACTCGGCCATGGTCAGCCCGGTAAGCCCAACACGGAGACGGACGCCCGGGGGCTCGTTCATCTGGCCGAAGACCATCACCGTCTTGGCGATGACCCCGGACTCTTTCATCTCCTCCCAGAGGTCGTTGCCCTCGCGGGAGCGCTCGCCGATGCCGGTAAAGACGGAGTTGCCGCCGTGCTCGGTGGCGATGTTACGGATAAGCTCCTGGATGATAACCGTTTTACCCACGCCAGCGCCGCCGTAGGCACCCACCTTACCGCCGCGGGTAAAGGGGGCGACGAGGTCGATGACCTTGAGACCCGTCTCCAGCATCTGGGTGGTGGTCTCCTGCTCCTCCAGGGAAGGCGGGGTGCGGTGGACGGGCCACTTATCCTTGGTCTTGACCTCGCCCAGCTCGTCTATAGCCTCGCCCATGACGTTAAAGAGGCGCCCCAGCGTCTCCTTGCCCACCGGCACGCTGAGAGCGGTGCCGGTATCCACCGCCTCCACCCCCCGCTGCAGCCCGTCGGTGGAAGACAGCGCCAGGCAGCGCACCCAGTTGTTACCCACGTGCTCCTGGGCTTCGAGGACGAGCTTCTGTCCGTTGGTAGTAACCTCTATCGCGTTAAAAAGAGCCGGCAACTCGTCGGGGGGAAACTCGATATCGACGACCGTGCCTATTACCTGGGCTACTTTTCCCTTGGCCATAAGGTACCCCCTACTTGAATTTCTTCAAAGGTATGAACCCCCGCACCTTACGCAGCTGGTAGTAAGTCTCCCCGTCCACGACCTTAGAGACGATTCTACCGCCGTACTCCAGCGAGCTGAGCAGATTGGCCAGCTCGTCGGCGGATATTTTGACTTCCCTGTCCTTCAGCTCCGCCAACAGCTCTTCCAGGGAATAGGCCTGATAGAAATTAGGGCGAAGAAAATCGAAAAGCTCACCGACCGCCCCCGGGTCGTTTCTCTTGAATCTTGAGTCATTGATTGGCATAACCAAAACCTCCTCCTTCTGCTAGGCTAGAGCCGCCGCCCCGCCGGTGATATCCAGCAGTTCCGTGGTGATTGACTCCTGCCTTGCTTTATTATACATCAATGTCAGGTCTTCAATCAGCTCGTTGGCGTTCTCGGTGGCGTTACGCATGGCCACCATCTGAGCCGACTGCTTGCTGGCAATTGATTCCAGTATAGCGTGATATACCTGCATCTCGACAAACCGCGGCAAAAGCTCCCCCAGCACCGCTTGTGGACCCGGCTCATATATATAGTCCACGTTCTGCGCCTGGGGTATGACCGCCGGTTCGACGGGAAGTATTTGCTTCATAAACGGTTTCTGCACCATGGTCGAAATAAACTGGGTATAGACCAGGAAGACCTGGTCGACTACCCCGTCGGTATAATCATCGATAACGATACGCGATATCGGCAGCGTGTCCAGCAGGCTGGGCTGGTCGCCGAGCTGGCTAAACTCGGCGTGGATGTCGCGCTTGTAGCGCCTCATAAACTCCAGCCCCTTACGGCCGACGGCGATAAGGGTAACCGGTACGCTCTGCTCCAGGATAAAATTGGCCGTAAGGCGGTTAATGTTGGCGTTAAGCCCGCCGCACAGACCCCGGTCCGGGGTGATGTGCACCACGGCGATTTTGTTTACCGGGCGGCTCTGAAGCAGCGGGTGGGGGGCTTCCTCGCCCCGTGATAAAGCCGCCAGGTCGGCTAGTACTTGGCTAATTTTATCAGAATAGGGCCTGCCTGCCAAGCCGCGCTCCTGCGCCTTCCTCATCTTGAGGGTGGCAATCATCTCCATGGCGCGCGTAATCTTGGCCGTGGCCTGAATGCCCTTGATGCGGCGGCGTATTAAACGAATGTTAGCCAATCCCTATAGTCCTTCTCTAATTTCGTCCAGGGTAGTCTGGCACATCGGCGCCATATTGAAAAACTGGACGAGCTTATCGCAGGCGTAGTCATCGCAATAGGCACAGTTGATAACCTTACGCTCCCGCCCGCATTTCCTTATTTCACAGATATTGCAGTAGCCGAAAACCTTACCCGCCGTGGTAAGACAGCCCTCACAGTTTATGTCCTCGGGCTTGAAATTGTGGCTGTATTTCTGTGTCCACTCTTCGGCGACCTCTTTCCTCTTAGCGTCATCGTCATTAAGGGTGGCGATAAAAGCCTCACAATCGGTGCAGACTATACCGCAGTAGGCAAGTATCTTTTCCATGACTTACCCCCTTTTATAGACTCATCCCCTGTTTGAACTCGGCGATGGCCTTTTTCAGCGCCTCCTCGGTCTGGACGCTTATTTCCTTATCTTTATTAATCGTCTTACCTATTTCGGGGTGGTTCGCCTCCATAAAGCGGTTGAAGTTGACCTCGAAGCTGATAACCTTGTCCACAGGCACATCGTCCAGGTAGCCGTTAATGGCGGCGTAGAGAATGGTGACCTGCTTATCCAGCGACATGGGCACGTACTGCGGCTGCTTAAGGACCTCGCTGAGGCGCTGCCCGCGCTCCAACTGCGCCCGCGTCGCCTTATCCAGCTCGGAGGTGCCGAACTGGGCGAAGGCGGCCAGCTCGCGGTACTGGACCAATTCCAGCCTGAGCTTGCCCGCCACCTGCTTCATGGCCTTGGTCTGGGCGGCACTGCCCACGCGCGATACGGAAAGACCGGCGTTCAAGGCGGGGCGGTTGCCGGCGTTAAAGAGGTCGGTCTCCAGATACATCTGCCCGTCGGTAATGGAGATGACGTTGGTCGGGATATAGGCCGACATGTCGCCCGCCTGCGTTTCGATGATGGGCAGGGCGGTTAAAGAACCGCCGCCGTACTCATCGGCGTATTTAGCCGCCCTCTCCAACAGTCGGCTGTGCAGGTAAAAGACGTCGCCGGGATAGGCTTCGCGTCCCGGAGGTCGGCGCAGTAATAAGGAAAGCTGCCGATAGGCCCAGCCGTGCTTGGAAAGGTCGTCGTAGATAACCAGGGCGTCCTTGCCCTCCTCCATAAAGGCCTCGCCCATGGCGCAGCCGGCGTAGGGCGCCAGGTACTGCATGGCCACCGAATCAGAGGCGTTAGCCGCCACCACGATGGTGTGCTCCATGGCGCCGTGTTCTTCTAAAGTGGCTACGACGCGCGCCACTCGGGATGCCTTCTGTCCGATAGCGACGTAGATACAGATGAGGTCGCCGCCTTTTTGATTGATGATGGTATCGAGAGTGATGGCTGTCTTGCCCGTGGAACGGTCGCCGATAATCAGCTCACGCTGCCCCCTGCCCAAGGGAATCAGGCTGTCGATGACCTTGATACCGGTCTGCACCGGTGTATCCACCGACTTGCGGCGGGTAACGTTGGGGGCTATCCTCTCCATGGGCATCGTCTTCTTGGTCT
>JASFEJ010000018.1:0-15228 GCA_050124895.1 Dehalococcoidia bacterium | reverse complement strand
GGGGGTGGCCCCGCTGGCCCTGGTAGGTGGGGATGGCTATTCCCTTTTTATTACTGGTGAAGGCGTCGAGCAAGCTGTCGATGGTGGGGCTGTCGACATAGGGCTGGTCGCCCAGGACGAGCATAACCGCCCGCGCCTGGCTGTCGACGAACTTTAAGCCGGCGGCGATGGAGGTGCCCATCCCCTTTGGGTAGATGGGGTTGACCACCACCTTGACGGGTCGGCCCGATATTCTTTTCATGATATCTTCGGCTTTGTGGCCCAGCACCACGATGACCTCGCTTAGTTTGGAGCCGAGGAGGTTGTCCAGTGTCTGTTCCAGGATGGTGCTGTCGCCCAGGGGCATGAGCTGCTTGAGCTTGCCCATGCGGCTGGACTTACCCGCCGCCAGCAGTATTGCCGAGACTGACTCCATTACCCCGCCACCTTCGCCTCGCTTAGGTTCAGAGAAGCCACCCTTTCAATACCACCTAAATCCGGCAAGACCTCTGTTATGCCGCTGGGGAAAAGGTGGTGCAAGAGACCTGTTATCGCCCCGCTCTGCCCCTGGCCTACTTCTAGGAGCATTGAGCCATCGTCCTTAAGTTTGCCCTTGGCCTGCCGACAGAGCCTGGCTATCATCTCCGTGCCTTTAGCGCCGCCGTCTAAAGCGAGCAACGGCTCGAAGTTATCGGGGGCGATTTCGGCCCGCTGGACATAGGGGAGGTTGGCGGCTATCAAATCGACCGGCTCTGGCAGAGGCTCCAGCATATCTCCCTGAAGGAGACGGACACCGTCCGCGCCGTGCCTTTTACAGTTGACTTCGGCCACCTCGAGGGCTTTGGCGGACAGGTCGGTGGCGTAGATTTTGGCGTTTGGTATCTCAAGGGCTAAGGTTATAGCTATAGCGCCGCAGCCGGTGCCGATATCGGCTATGGTGTGCAATTGACGTTCTTTGACCGTTCTCAGCGCTGTTTCCACCAAGAGCTCGCTTTCGGGGCGGGGGATAAGAGTGTGGGCGTTTACGTAGAAGTCGCGCCCGTAGAACTCACGATGGCCGATGATATAAGCGCTGGGCTCGCCCTTCAGGCGGCGTGTGATTAAGGCTTCAAAGGCCTTTTCGTCTTCGGGGTTTAGCTCTTTTTCAAAGTCGAGGTACAATTGCGTGCGGTCTATCTTCAGTGTGTGCCTGAGCAATATTTCGGCTTCCAGAGAGGCGTCTTCGATGTCTTTTTGGGCCAGGGTGTCCCGGGCGCTGTTGAGAGCCTGGGCGAGCTTCACGCCAGTTGCCTCTCCAGTTTTTTGGCCTGCTCGCTGGCGGTCAGGGTGTCGATGAGTTCGTCGAGCTCGCCGTCCATGATGCGGGGCAGGTTGCGCAAATTTTTGCCCAGGCGGTGGTCGGAGAGGCGGTCCTGGGGGAAGTTATAGGTCCTTATCTTTTCGGCGCGGTCGCCCGTGCCCACCTGGGAACGGCGCTGTTCGGTAATGGCCTGCTCCTGCTTGGTGCGCTCGATATCCAAAAGGCGGGCGCGGAGCACCGACATCGCTTTGTTGCGGTTGCGGAGCTGGGAACGCTCGTCCTGGCAGGTGGTGACCATGCCGGTGGGGAGGTGGGTAATGCGCACGGCGGTGGCTACCTTGTTTACGTTCTGTCCCCCCGCCCCGC
This sequence comes from Dehalococcoidia bacterium, assembly GCA_050124895.1. GTDB lineage: Bacteria > Chloroflexota > Dehalococcoidia > Dehalococcoidales > BS750m-G39 > E44-bin88. The sequence goes on along the minus strand of JASFEJ010000018.1, from coordinate 13,583 downwards.
CGCTGTGGAAGATATCCACCCGCAGGTCGTCGGGGTTGATGTCTACCTCAACCTCCTCGGCTTGGGGGAGGACGGCCACCGTGGCCGTCGAGGTATGCAGCCTACCCGATGATTCGGTAACGGGCACCCTTTGCACGCGGTGGACGCCCCTTTCGTACTTGAGGCGGCTGAAGGCGCCCTTGCCCCTGATTTCAAAGATAATTTCCTTGAAGCCGCCGATGCCGCTCTCATTGCTGTCGATAACCTCAACCTCCCAGCCCTTGGACTGGGCGTAGCGGGAGTACATGCGGAAGAGGTCAGCAGCGAAAAGTCCGGCTTCGTCACCGCCGGCGCCGGCCCGAATCTCCATGATGATGTCGCGCTCATCTCTGGCGTCCTTGGGCAAGAGGGCGATTTTAAGCTCTTCGAGCAGTTGTTCCTGCTGGGGCTCGAGCTTGGCTATCTCCTGCTTGGCCAGGGCGACCATCTCTTCGTCAAGCTCGCCTTCGAGCATGGCTTTGGTCTCTTCCAGCTGTTTGGCTGTCGCCTTGTATTTGCGGTAGCTGGCGACGACATCCTCAATACCGGCGCGCTCCTGGGCCAGCGCCTGCACCTTTTTCAGGTCGGTGGCGATTTCGGGCCGGGAGATTTCCTTTTCCAGCTCCTCGTAGCGCTTTTCAATTTTATCCAGTCTGTCCCACATAACGAGTCTCCGATGGAAAAATTATAACACAGGCATGGGGAAAGGAAAAATGAGAGGATTTTGCCCCACCTAACATCCCCACTCTGTCGGCGCACGTTGTTTCTGCCCCGCCCAGCCCGCCCTAATAAGTAAACTTCTTAACTTGTTGGCTATATCACCCATCCCCACCTTGAGGGGGTTCTTAAAGGGGGGCAGAGCCCCCCTTTGAAAGACTTCTGTTGGGTGGGTAGGGTGGGAAATAAAGACGTTCGCTAACAGAGTGGGGTAGGGTGGGAAAAAATATAAAATGGGGTGGAGGGGACTAAATGCCGAGCATCTTGACAGTCAGCTATCGTGATTGTATCGTAATTGTATTATCAAACTCACAGTGATGGAATGCGGCTATAAAGTATTACCTTAAAAAAGGAGGCGAAAAATGGCAGAGGTGAAAAAGGGAATGTCCAGGACACAGAAGGTTCTCGGCTTTGTTGGTATGGCCGCCTTCAGCGTCGGTCTGGTGATGGCCATAATCTACGGCGTTATTTCCCGGGACAACGCTAACGTAACCCTGACGCTGGTCATTCTGGGCATCGTTGTCGGCTTTTTGAACATCACCAGAAGGGAGATGGCTCTCCTTCTGCTCACCGCTGTCGCCCTGATTGTGGTGGGCAAGGCTAGTTTTTCCCCGTTGGACGACCTAGTGGACGGACTTGGTTACAGCCTTAACGGCATTGTGAGCTATTTGGCCGTCTTCATGGCCCCGGCCGCCGTCATCACCGCCGTCCGTGCCATCTGGGCCGTGGGTCGCCCCGGGGACTAGCAGGGCAAAGCGTTAGGAGTTGGGGGACTTTTTGTCCTACCTCTCCACCTTGGCGAGCGTGCGTTTGTCGTCCCACCCAGCCCGTTCTAATAAGTAAACTTCTTAACTTGTGGGGTACGCTGCCCATCCCCACCTTGAGGGGGTTTTAAGGGGGACGGAGTCCCCCCTTGAAAGACTTCCGTTGGGTGGGTTGGGCGGGACATAAAGACGTTAGATAACAGAGTGGGGTAGGCTGGGAAAACAAGCTAGGGAATAAAGATAAAAGGAAAAGTGGCTCCCCCTAGTTGACTTATTCCGCAACTATAAGCTTGAGATCCAGTTCAGCCTATTAGAGGTAAAGCGGTTGTTCAAGGTATTTAACTTATCGCCAATCTAGTAACTTGCCAGCCTTAGCGAAGTTTAGTGCTTACACAAAAAAGGGGAGCCGCCAGGCTCCCCTTCGCTTTAACCTTTAGCTATCTCACCATTGAACGAACATCGGAATCATTGTTCCCTTATAAGTATAGCTATATTGAGGATAAAAGGCCTATCAGTCTCAATCACACTAACTCCCTACAGGTTTTCGATTTTCCCCTCTTTATCTTCCTAACCACACGCTCCTCCGCCATCATTTGATTCCACCGGTACTTCTTCACCAGCACCGGTTTCGAATGGGTAATCCACGCTCGTATCCGGGTTAAATCGCTTGGGGGCTACAACCGGGTCCGTAGTCCAACCGCTGATCCCCCAAAGAAGATTGACGGCGTCGTATCCGAGTGCGTTGAGAATAGCTGTTGCCTGGCTTCCGGTGCGGCCGGTGAAGCAGTAAATCACAATCTGTTTATCTGGATTGAGCTTTTGCAGGTTCTCCAGCTCGGCAATTTCTTTTAAGGGTATGTTTACAGCACCTGGGATATGCCCCTTAGCATAATCCTCGGCAGAACGGACGCTAACGATAACCGGGTCATTAGTCGGGTCGTCATCGGTAATCAGCGCGTATAGGTCCGCGGCACTGATATTCTTGAAGCCAGAGCTGGCATAGTTGTCACAAGCAGCGCGGATAATCTCCACTTCGCTGTTTGAGGAGTCGACATCAACTACGGGGAAATCGTAGGTCGCCGTGGCTTGGTTAATAGTGGTCTCGGTGGGCAAATCTTCGGTTGGATTGGAGAACTGTTTAGTAGCAACACTGGTGTCTTTGGTCCAGCCCATTATTCCCCAGGTGACGTTGGTAGCGTCATAGCCACACAGGTTGAGCAGAGCGGCTACCTGGCTTCCGGTATGTCCGGTGTAGCAATAGGTATAGATTTTCTCGCTTGCGGGCAGCTTAGCCAGGTTTTCAGACTGAAAGAGGGTGCCCCCGGCCATGTTCACCGCTCCCGGGATATGACCTGTGGCGTAGTCATCGGCTGACCTGATGCTGAGGATATACGGTTCGCCGCTCAGCATTTTGAGCAACAGGTCTTGGGACGATATGTTCATTACCGTATCGGGGTCGTTCAGGTAATCATCGGCAGCACTGGCAATGACCTCAAACTGTGATAATTCCGTTGTCTCCTCATCAGCGGTGGCCCCCAAGATCGGTATAAGCACTAGCACAATAACCCCAAATATTAACAGGATGACGCGCTTCATCTATTGCCTTCTCCTTTCCTTTAGTCCTTTCATAGTTCCCTCATCGGTCTCAAGAACATCCACCACGCAGTTGCCCAACAACCTAGGATGATGAAGGCACCGCCGAGCATGGAGCTCAGGGCGAGCTGGGGTACTCCGCTCAAGATATGAGTGATGTTGCACCCGCCGCTGCAAACGGCGCCAAAGCCCATCAGGCAGCCGCCGATGAAGCATTGAATCAGCGTCTTGGGTGCTGGCGCTCGAAGTTTAAACTCGCCGGAAATAATCGCGGCGAGGAAGGCACCGACTATGGTGGACATGACCATTATGGGCAGCCATGTCATAAGATTCTCTCCCATAATCAAGCTTTTGGCGGTGGAAAGATAGCCACCGGTAATGGCTAGGGGATAGCTTCGCCCGGCAATAGTCGAGGTGTAAAAGGCGGCTATTCCGATGAGCCCGATTACGATGCCCGTGAATTTCCAGTCCCATCCCTGCTTGAAAATCTTATCGTTGAGCGATACGCTCTCGCTTGCCTTCTCTCCCTTCTTGCCGAAGATAGCCCAGAGGATGAGAGCCACGCCAGCAATAGCCAGGGCTAGTATATAGTAGGGGATACCGAACACGTTAGCTAGGGTAAGGTTGGCTCCGTCAGACAGTGTTACCGTGGTGGCGCTTCGTAGAGAGTCGATAAACGGATTAAAAACGCCCATAGATGTCAACAATCCGAAAAACGTCAGACCAACCACTGCCACCATGGCGCTTACCATACCTTCGCCGGTACGGTAGGTGATTCCGCTGGCACATCCGCCGGCCAGCACCATGCCAATGCCAAAGATAAAGCCACCAAGCATATTGGCACCCCACCAGAAGGTTACGGGGCTTACGCTTATCACCCCCGTCCTATCCATGATGGCAAAACCTATCATTGATACCAAGATAGCGAGAGCTACTGCCTTTAAGAGAGTGTAGTCCTTCAGTACAATGATGTCCCTGAAGGCGGAGTTCATGCAGAACCTTCCTCTAGAAAGGGCGAAACCGAAGACAAGACCGACAGGTATAGCAGTGAATATCAATGGATCCAAGTTCTACCTCCTTTTATTTCCTCCGAACCTTCTGTCTAGGTGTTTGGAGGAATCTACCTGTTTGCTTTGGCTTCTATTAATATCCTATGGTCAGGGCCGGAAACCTTTTCTATCTTTAATACCTTGTGCTTCCTGTTTTCTACGTTCTTGGGAATGCGCTCCACTGAGAGCGGGTAATCAACCAGGACCTCTAGAATCTGGCCTTTCTCCATCTTTTCCAGCGTGGTCATTGTTTTTACGTCGGGATTAGGGCAGATTTCGCCCCTCACGTCCAGGGTCTGGTCAACCTTTGTCTCGTCTGGCATCTGCGTTTTTCTCCTTTCTCTTAATTTTAATAATTCCAGCATTTTAAAAGGATAAGGTTATAGAAGCACCGGAGATTGAGGCTAAAAAGGTAGTAGCTCCTACAATCTCCACGCCTTCCCTAAAATCCTCGGCCTTAAGGTCTTTAGCTCCTAAGGCCAGTTCACAGACTAAAATTTTGCCACCTAGAATTTGCAAGCCCTCATATAGCTCTACAATGTTGGGCATGCCCTTTGCCTCTATCTTTTCCAGCTCTCCTTTCAGCATAACAGGAGCACCAGAAGGGGTGAAAAATATAGTTACATCATCCCCGGTTGCTGCCGCAGCGGAACCCAGAATCATAGCCGGGAAAATGTTGCTGGGCTCCGAGCCATTAACTGTGATTGCTGTTATCGCCATACTATACCTCCTTTTTAATTTAAGCTCTCACATTGATAACACATAATCTCCCCAAGCTTTGACCGCAGGGAGTAAGATAAATATCGATAAGAACATTCATTGAAAGGAACCCGACTATCTTTGGGCTCAAACTCACCTACTTCCACATCCACGGGGTGGAATACACTACCATACTGGGGTAGGGTATAAGAGCCTAACACTTATTCTAGTTGATAGACTACAGGGTATTCAACGCCCACTAGGATAGATTTTCATAGCCATGTGGGTATCTGGTTAATCTAAGCGGGCGTTTTCAGAAAAGGAGGGCGCTTGTGAATTGTCCGTAGACCAGTCTTCGTTTGCTGCGCTAGTATCCAGACCTTCCTGAATTGTGTAGGCCACCATTTGCTGGCGGTTACGCAGATTGAGTTTGTTCAGAAGTGCGCGCACGTAAGCTTTCACAGTATGATGTGACACTAGAAGTTCTCCAGCTATTTCCTTGTTCGTCCACCCTTGGGCAATCAGGCAGAGAATCTTACACTCCTGACTAGATAGTCGATTTGAGGTCGACTGGTCTCCGCAGATTGAAAGGTCCTTTACTCCATCAGCAATTTCTGCTGAGATGACTAAGTCTCCTCTGGCAAGCAGGTGAAGGGCGTGGACAAGCTCTTGGGGCGATTGTTTCACCGAGAGGCAACCCTTTGCCCCTGCCTCAATAAACCGCGACAAAGGTATATTTGTGTCCGGCTCTAGCATTATTGCGATACTGGCAGAGGTTTTCACACGAAGTTCTTTTATGGTCTCAACGTCAACTCCCACAATCGCTAAGTCAAGCAGCACGATATCCGGATCAAGCTGGTTTAACGTCTTATAGAGACCATGCTGGTTCTCTATCTGTATGACGACCCGAAAGCCATTTTCGCGCAGGATACATGCGATGCTCTCGCGTATTAGGGCATGGGGGTGTGCCAGCAGCACGGAGTTACTGGTATTTGATGGGCTAGAATCTTCTTGTCTCATATATAGATCCTTGTTAATCGGTGGCAAAATATATTCCAGAAAACAGTAAAATAGATAAGCGACCAATTATACTCTATCTAAGGTATGGCAATCAAGAGGCTACACGCTATTCAGTTCTGCAAATAGTGGCATCTCTTATAAAGACGATTTCTGGGCTATTTATTCTTGTCGATCTGGGAAGAAAAATAGCTGGCTCCCCGAGTAGGACTCGAACCTACAACCTAGCGGTTAACAGCCGCCCGCTCTACCGATTGAGCTATCGGGGAACAGAGAGAAGGCGAACCTATTATTGCCTTTACCGGTTACGGCGTCAAGGGGCGATTATAATAGAGAGGTTTTAAGCAGCCGGGGTTTCACCCGGGTGCAGTTTCTTCCATTTCTCCAGAAGTTGCTCTTTGCTTTCCTTATGGGCGTCGTCGGCGACACAGGCGTCCACCGGGCAGACCTCGACACACTTTGAGGAATCGAAAGCGCCCACGCACTCGGTGCACTTGTTGGGGTCTATTTTATAGATTTCGTCTCCTTCGCTGATAGCCCCGTTGGGACACTCGGGCTCGCAGGCCCCACAGCTAATGCACTCCTCGGTAATCTTTAATGCCATTTCTCTAAACCATCCTCCTGGTCTTAATTGAGTTTTATTTTACCATTATTCCCCGTTCAATGCACCTTTTGACCACCTCCTTAAAGATAGCCCTTTTTAGCCGGGCGGCTCTTCTTTCATCCAGATGCGGTACATCTTTTCGCCGGTTTCTTCGAAGCACTTAAAGCCGCTGGAGTCCACTTCTTCCACCTCGACCTCGCCCAGCTCGCGGCACTGCTCCAGCCAGTTGCGGAAGTGGGCGCCGCCGCCGAAGTAGACCTTGCGCCACTTGTTGCCCTGGGCGTCCACCCTTTCTTTGACCAGCTCTTCTTGGGCCAGCCTTTCTCGTTCTATCGATTCCTCGGTCATCTCTCTCCTTTAATAGACTAAGTCTAAGGCGGCACTGACGTCAAGGGGTCTTTTTCAGCGCGTCTTTCAGCGACTGGCCGAAGGCGTTCATCGTCTCGGAGTCGTAGCTTTCAATCTCGCCCTTATCACAGAGCTTGGCCAGCTCGGGGTCAAGGGGCAGCTGTGCCAAAAGGGGGGCGTTGGAAGCCTGCGCCATCTCCTGGCCGCGGCTGGGGCCGAAGATTTCCATTTTCTTATCCGTGTCGGGTATCTGCAGGTAGCTCATGTTTTCCACCACCCCCAGCACGGACTTTTCCATCTTTTGCGCCATGTTGACCGCCTTGCGCACAATCATAGCCGTCAGGTCCTGGGGGGTGAAGACGATGATGACCCCCGATATGGGGAAGGACTGCATCACGGTGAGGGGGGCGTCGGCGGTGCCGGGGGGCAAATCGATGAGCAGGTAGTCGAGCTTGCCCCAGAGGACGTTCTCCCAGAACTGCTTGATGGTATTGCTGATTAGGGGCCCTCGCCAGATAACGGCGTCGTCCTCCTGGGGCAGCAGCAGGTTGATGGACATGACCTCGATGCCCGAGCGCGAGAGCACGGGCAGGATGCCGCTCTCGCTGCCGCTGGGGCGGCCGGTGATGCCGAACATCTTGGGGATGCTGGGGCCGGTGAGGTCGGCGTCCAAGATACCTACCTCATATCCCTGCCTCTTCAGGGCGATGGCGGTCAGCCCCGCCACCAGCGATTTGCCCACCCCGCCCTTGCCGCTCATCACGGCGATGATGTTGCCGATTTTATTGAGCTCGACGGGCGTGGCCTCAGCAAACTCTAGGGCCACCTTCTTTACGCCGGAAAGCTTGCCCACCGCCTCTTTGGCCTTGTTGCTGACCCATTCCTTAGCCTCGTCGTTAAGGGCGGTTGAGGCCAACGTGATTTTGACCTCTTTGTCCGAAGTCTCAATCTGTTTCACCAGGTTGAGCCCCTCGATGTCCCGCATAACCACGGGAACCATAACCTTTTTCAGGCTTTCTCTGACCTGTTTTTCAGTTGCCACGATAGTTTCTCCCTCTCTGTTTACTAATCTCTTTCGCCGAATATCAGGGTTCCGATTCTGACCAGGTTGGCCCCTTCCTCCAGGGCTACCGGATAAGAATTGGTCATGCCCATGGACAGGTATTTCATCTCGACATTGGGTATTTGAAGCGCCTTGATGCGCTCGAAAATCTTTATGGTGGTGATAAAGTAGGGGCGGGAGTCTTCGGGGTTGCCGAAGCGGGGGCCCATCGTCATCAGCCCCATTACTTTTATATTAGGCAGATGGGCGATGGCCTTTATCAGCTCTTCGGCTTTTTCGGGCAGGACACCCGCTTTCTGGGGCTCTTGGCCGCTGTTGACCTCGACCAGCACCGGCATCACCTTGTTAATCTGGGCACAGCGCTTGTCAATCTCCTCAGCCAGCTCGACCGAGTCGACGGTCTCTATCATGTCAAAGAGCTTTACCGCCTTTTTGACCTTGTTCTTCTGCAGGTGGCCGATGAAGTGCCAGCGGGCTTTGTTACCGATAGCGGGGTAGAGCGCTTCGGCTTCCTGGAGGTAGTTCTGGCCGATAACCTTTATACCAGCGGCTATTGCCTCCAGTACTTCAGCCGCCGTCCTTGTCTTGGCGGCGGCCACCAACTCTACCCCCTCGGGCAGCTCGGCTAACAGTTTATTAATGTTTTCCCTGATTCCCATAAAGACCTAGTTCTAAATCTCCCAGAGCTGCGCCAGCACGATGACAGCGATGTTGAGCAGGGCGCCGCCGAACATCCACTTTTCCCAGTAGAGGATGATAAAGGCCAATGATACCACGGCTGTGGCTGTGGCCGGTATCGTCCACCAGGCTGCCGAGCAGAACAGAGCGATAGCGCTGACGATAAAGCCCACCGTGGCCAGCGACATCAGGACTATGCCCGACGTCAGGGCGGTCTTAGCCTTGACGCCGGCCTTCTTCACCAGCCAGCGCCCGGTGAGGGCGTTAAAGGCTTTGGGCTCGGGTTCTTTTTCCATTGGGGCGGCGTAGACCCAGTGCACCAGGCCGTGCAGTATGAAAAAGATGCCGACTAAAATCTGCAGCCACATTGGTCTGCCCTTATTATAGCAGACTTAGTGAGGTTTAGCTGGCGGCGCCCCGTCTCAGGGTGAGCGAGGCCAATACCATCAAACCGGCGGCGTAGCCGGCCAGGACGCCGATTTCCTTGCCGATGTCGAGCAGACCCTGTCCCTGAAGCATCAAGGCCCGTATGCCGTCCACGCCGTAGGTCAGGGGCAGGAATTTGGCTATCCACTGCAGGTAATCGGGCATCTGGCCTACCGGCCAGAGCAGCCCGCAGAGGAATATCTGGGGAACGATGATTATGGGGATGAACTGCACCATCTGGAACTCGTTGCGGGCAAAGACGGAGATAAAGATTCCCAGGCAGACAGACAGAATGCCGATGATAATCTGGAAGACGATAATCTGCCAGAGCGCGCCGGCGAAGCTGACGTCGAGCACGTATATAAAATAGAAGAAGAGAATCATGGTCTGGAGCACGGCGAAGAGTAGGAAGCCGAGCAGGTAGCCGCCGACCACATCCCCTTTGGAGACGGGCGAGGCCATCAGCCTTTCCAGCGTTCCCTGAGAGCGCTCGCGCAAAAAGCTGATGCCGGTGAGTATGAAACCGAAGAAGAGTATCAATACCGCCAGCACGGCCGGGGCGATGTAGTCCAGCATCTGCCTTTCCGGCATGCTGACGCCGACGATGCTGGCGATGACCAGCGGAACGAGAATCAGCAGCACCATGGTGCGGCGGTCGCGGAACAGCTGCATCATTACTCTTCCGGCGATGGTGAGTACTTGATTAAACATTTTTCTCCTCGCGGTTTACAAAATACAAAAAAGCGTCTTCCAGGTTGGCCTCCTTTTTGCCGGTGGCTTCCTTAAGCTCAGCCGGCGTGCCCTGGGCGATAACGGCGCCGTTTCTCATCAGGGCCAGGCGGTCGCAGTGGTTGGCGTCGTCCATGGTGTGACTGGAAACGATGAGGGTAGTGCCCTGCTTGGTCAGCTTGGCGAAGTGCTCCCAGAAGGTGTAGCGTAGCTCGGGGTCGAGGCCCACGGTGGGCTCGTCGAGGAAGAGCAGGGGCGGTTTGTGGACGATGGCACAGGCCAGGCTGACCCGCTGTTTCATGCCGCCGCTTAAGCGTATCACCGAGTCTTTGCGGCGTTCCCAGAGGTCGACCAGCTTTATGACCTCTTCGACGCGCTTGTCTCGCTGGCTTTTGTCTTTCATCCGGTAGACGCGGGCGAAGAAGTTTACGTTCTGCTGCACGGTCAGCTCGCTATAAAGGGCGGGCAGCTGGGGCATGTAGCCGATGAGCTGGGCGGTGCGGCGGGTGAGGTCTTTGCCCAGCACGCGTATGCTGCCCGACTTGGGTTTTAAAAGTCCCACCAGCAGGCGAATCAAGGTGGTCTTGCCGGCGCCGTTGGGCCCCAGCAGGCCGAAGCTGACGCCCGCCGGAATTTCCAGCGACATGTCGTCAATCACCCGGAGCTTGCCGTAATCGAAGTCAAGGTGGCTGGCGGTAATAGCGGCCTCGTTCATGGGGTATTCTCCTTTGGTTCTCTCTCGTTGCTTAAGCCATAAAACACGAATTCCATCAACTCGTCGGCCACCTTTTCCTGGGGGAGGCGGTTCACCGGGCTGGCTTCACCCTCCATTATCTTCAGTATGAGGAAACCGATAATTAGGCCGCCCACCGCCCTGGTGATGACCGCCGGCTCCATAGGGCGGATTTTCCCGGAAGCCATCATCAGGCGGAAGATGCCGTCCATCTGGGTCATAAAGGGCTGGAGAAACTTTTCGTTCCAGATGGCTTTCAGCTCCGGGTCGCGTTGGACTTCTCCCATCAGGGAGGGCATCCGAGCGAATACCTTGTGCCGGGCGAGGTCGAACCGGTTCTGCAGGATGCGCTTGACGGTGCTTTCAATATCCTCGTCTCTGTCCTTGGGGAGCTTGTCGATGAGGTTAAGTAGGGGAGTGGAGATAATCAGGTTCTTGATGACGGCGACGAAGAGCTCGCGCTTGCTGGGGTAATAGATGTAGATGGTGCCGGCGGCGACGCCGGCGGCGCGGGCGATTTCGGGGACGGTGGCCGCCGCGTAGCCTTTGCGGGAAAAGACCTCCAGCGCCGCCTTGAGTATTTGCTCCTGGCGGGTGCTCTTTTTCTTTGTCTTTCTGTCAGCCATCGCCTGCCCCTGATACTAATGAATGAACGTTCATTCATATTGTAATATGGGCATAGGCTCTTGTCAAGTGGTTGGGTTGAGGGGTGGGGTGCCAAGTTAATGAAATGGCTGCCGAGCCAGGATTCGAACCTGGGCTAAGGGATCCAAAGTCCCCGGTGCTACCACTACACCACTCGGCATCCTAACTGGTGCCGAAGGTCGGGTTCGAACCGACACGGGGGTTGCCCCCCAACAGTTTTTGAGACTGTCGCGTCTGCCTATTCCGCCACTTCGGCTTCACGTCCCCTTTAAAGTTCCAGGCTGCCGTATTTTACTGCATTAAGGGGGGTGGCGCAAGCCAGATGTGCCGGAATGACGCTCTGTTGTAGTATAATAATAACTAGGATAGATAACAGGACAGGAAGGTTGAAGAAGAATGAAACTGGTTCATATCTCCGATTTGCATGTTGCCGGTAACAACTTTGTCCCGGAGTGGGCGGAAAAACTGATTGAGATTGTCAACCGCCTGGCCCCCGACATCCTGGTGGTGACGGGCGATATTACCGACAGCGGCTATGAGCATGAGTACGATAGGGCGATAGAGTGCCTGGACAGTTTTAAGACCAAAGCCAGGCTGGTGGTGCCCGGTAACCATGATGCCAGGAACGAGGGCGACGTGCTCTTCGAAGGCTTCTTTGAGACCAGGTTTCCCTTTTACGAGGATGATGACGTGGTTATCCTGGGCATAGACTCGTCCCAGCCCGACCTCGATGACGGGCACGTGGGGCGGGAACACTATCACTATATAGAAAGCTGCGCCGCCCGGAGAGACCACGACGGCAAGCAGCGGGTAACGCTGCTGGCGATGCACCACCACCTCATTCCCATCCCGGGGACGGGTAGGGAGCGGAACATACCCCTGGACGCGGGCGACGTGCTCAAGAAGATTGTCGAATCGCAGATACAGTTCGTCCTGTCGGGGCATAAGCATATGCCCTGGATATGGAAGCTGGAGAACAGCTATTTCGTCACCGCGGGCACGGCCACCACCCGGCGGCTTAAGGGGAGGTCGTTTCCTTCCTTCAACGTGTTGGAGATTGACGAGGACAGGGTGCTGGCTAAAGAGGTGAACGTCGCCGACGGGACGATGACGGAAAAGCTAGTCGTGCCCAGGCGCTCGCCGCGAGACCCGGACACGTCGCTCGGCTTTGCCGCCCGTGTCCAGAACTAACCTAAACCAACTAATAATAACTTTAGCTAACCTCAAAGAAGATTTTACATAATGTTAACGCCGCCTTAATCATAGCTTAACAGGCGGCGTTTATGATTATAGTCAGATGCCTATAACTATAGTGATGAGACGAGGAGGTGAGAAACGTGGGAGAACTTGACCTGGACCAGATTGAACGGCTCTTAGGGCCGGAATCGGAAAAGGAACGTCCTCAGGAAAAGCAACCTGTCATCAGGGAGCAAAGTCTTGTTGACGAAACCGCGCCGTCACAACGTGACGACGATGAGCGCCTGGCCATAGCCAGGAAATAACCTGACCACACCCGACACGGAATTACCACACTAACTGTTCTTTAAGGGGGAGGGTAAAGGTGGAAAAGGTCGTAAATCTCGGAGGGGTTGAGTGGAGCGGAAGACGAGATTCGGACCTTGGGAGGGGCAGAGGGAAAAGGCGGTGAAGGTCGTAAATCTCGGAGGGGTTGAGTGGAGCGGAAGACGAGATTCGAACTCGCGACCCTCTCCTTGGCAAGGAGATGCTCTACCGCTGAGCCACTTCCGCATCGATATCTTAAAATCCGCGATTTTCTCGGGATATTTTTTATGGTGGTGCCGAGGCCCAGAATTGAACTGGGGACACCTTGATTTTCAGTCAAGTGCTCTACCGACTGAGCTACCTCGGCAGTGAGGTTTCCGAGTTATTTTAGCTATTAGCTATGATAGTGTCAAGCAAGCGGGGTATTGACAAAGCCCCGCGTTGCTAGTAATGTCTAAGACACCTGACACGGCCTGTCCCTGAATGGAGTCGGTTGTGCAAAGGTCTGTCTTAAGGTGGGAGCTGGTCGGCATCGGGGTCATCTTCTTCGTGGGGGCGGTGTTTCACTTCCTCTTCGAGTGGGCGGGCGGCTGGTCTCCCGTGGGCGTTATCGCCGCCGTTAACGAGAGCGTCTGGGAGCATTTTAAGATTGCCTTCTGGCCGGCTTTGATTTACGCCATCATCGAGTACCCCTTCCTGAAACGCTACGTCAACAACTTCTTTATCGCCAAGGCCATCGGCCTCTACATCATGCCCGCCGCCATCGCCGCCCTCTTTTACGCCTATACGGCCATCTTCGGCGAGGAGATTCTGGCCGTCGACATTACCATATTCTTCGTCGCCGTCGCCCTGGGGCAGCTGGCCAGCTACAAGATATTGACCCTGAAACAGTGGCCGAAGTGGCTGTGTTGGGTGGGGGTAGTTATGGTCATCATGCTGGCGGCGGCTTTCGGCGTCTTTACCTTCTATCCGCCGGAGCTCGGTATCTTTAAAGACG
>JASFEJ010000017.1:0-15751 GCA_050124895.1 Dehalococcoidia bacterium | reverse complement strand
TTATCGGGGGCATTATCGCCTGGCAGAAATTCAGCCCCAACCACCCCATCCAGATTACCCTTTCGGAGGCGACCAACGCCGCCGAGGGGGTCGTCGCCGAAACCGAACCCCAGAGGATAGATATCAACCGCGCCGAAGCCTGGCTACTGGAAGCTTTGCCCGGCATCGGGCCGAGCAAGGCGCAGGCTATCATCGATTACCGCCAGCAGAACGGTGGCTTTGGCGACATTATCGAGATAATCGAGGTGCCCGGTATCGGGCAAGCTATCTATGACGATATTAAGGACAAGATTACGGTAGGCGATTAAAAACCGAAGGGAAGGCCGTTGGCGCTTATCTATTTAAGCGGCGCCTTTGTCGCTGGCATCTTTCTGGGGTCGAGGCTGGCCCTGCCCTTCGCCTTAATCTTCAGCGGGCTGGCCCTCCTCCCCCTGCTCTTTTTCTTCCCCCAAAGACGCAAGCTGATAATAGTCGCCGTAGTTTGCCTTATCGCCTTCTTCGGCGGGGCACTATGCTATCAGGCGAATATACCCCCCAACGATGCCAGCCACGTCAAGTTCTATAACGACCGCGAGGTTGTCATCGAGGGTATGGTCAGCGCCGACCCCGAGGTCAGGGACAGCGCTACCCAGATAAGACTCTCGGTCAGCCGCATCAACCCGGAAGGTGGAGGGTGGCGGGGGGTTGAGGGCGATGTCCTGCTTTTTGTCCCCCGCTACCCCGAATACGAATACGGCGACGTTTTAGCGGTAACGGGGAAGCTGGAGACGCCGGAGTCTTTCGATGATTTCGATTACAAAGGCTATCTAGAAAACCAGGGAATCTATACCATCATGCGTTTCTACCGCTCTGAGGGCATAGAGCGCATCGATACCGGTCAGGGCTTCAAGCCGCTGGCAGGGGTTTACTGGCTAAGACACGAGCTGGCTGACAGCATCGCCCGGGTAATACCCGAGCCGCAGGCATCACTCACCCAGGGCGTTTTGCTCGGCATCAGGTACAACATACCCGCCGATATCAAAGATGATTTCGCCCGGACCGGCACCGCCCACCTGCTGGCTATATCGGGGCTGCACCTGAGCATACTGGCCGGCATCCTGCTCAGCATTGGCATCTGGCTCTTCGGTAAGAAACGCCATATCTACATCTGGCTGGCGCTGGGGGTCATCTGGCTCTACGCTATTCTCACCGGGCTGCACCCGCCCGTTGTCAGGGGCGCCATTATGGCCAGCCTTTTTTTGAGCGCCGCGCTATTGGGGCGGCAGCGCACCGCCATTACCTCGCTCGCCTTCGCCGCCGCCGTGATGGTGGGCATCCACCCCCAAATCCTCTTCGACGCCGCCTTCCAGCTGAGCTTTCTGGCCATGGCCGGGCTGATTTTCATAGTGCCACCGCTAAGCAGTTTGGGCCGAAGAGCCGTCAAAGCCACACTGGGGGAGAAGGGCATGGCCGCTTCTCTGGGCAATATTGTCAGCGACGGCTTCAGCGTGACCTTGGGCGCCACCATCGCCGTCTGGCCCCTGATTGCCTATTATTTCGGCGTCGTCTCCCTGGTGGGGCCTTTAGTCACTTTCCTCGCCCTGCTGGCGCTACCGGCGGTTATCATTATCGGGGCGATTGCGGGACTAGTGGGACTTGCCTTCGTGCCCCTCGCCCAGGGCATAGGCTGGGTTGCCTGGCTATTTGATTCCTACATGCTCTTTATCGTAAGCGGCTTCGCCGTCCTGCCCATCTCTTCAGTAGAGGCAAGCTCGGTCAGCCCTACTTTTATCGCTGCCTATTATTGCATCTTGATTGCTGTGGTCGGGCTCGTCAGATGGCGGGGGTGGGGAGAAAAAGCCAAAAGCTGGCTGGGGTCGGGGGCGAGGGGCTTTTCCCGCTTGCCCTGGAAGTGGGTGGTACCGCCGCTGGTAATCCTGGCGGCGCTGACCTCGGTAGCGGCCATCACCATGCCCGACGATGAGCTCCACGTCAGCTTCCTCGATGTCGGTCAGGGCGACGCCATTTTGATTCAGCGGGGCAATCAGCAGGTCTTGATTGACGGCGGGCCCAGCCCCCAAGCGCTGGCGCGGGAGCTGGGCGAGCGGATGCCCTTCTGGGACCGGACGATAGAACTGGTGGTGCTGACCCACCCCCATGAAGACCACCTCAGCGGACTGGTCGAGGTATTAGAGCGGTACACAGTGAAGCAGGTGCTCTATCCCGATTTAGACTATGATTCGTCCCTTTATGATGAATGGCGCCGCCTGATTGCTGAAAAAGCTATCGCCAGCACCTGGGCCCAGGCCGGTCAGGAGATTGATTTGGGAGAGGGGACAACCATGAGCGTGCTCCATCCGCCGGCAGCGCTGTTTGATGGCACCGACTCCGATTTGAATAATAACAGCACTGTCCTGCGCTTAAGTTGCGGACGGGTAAGCTTTCTGCTCACCGGGGATATCGAGTGGGAAGCCGAATTCAGCCTTATCGCCGAAGGGGCTGAGCTTGGCTGCACCGTACTCAAGGTCGCCCACAGCGGCTCCCTGAGCTCGACCACCACCGATTTCCTGGCGGCGGCCAACCCCCGGGTAGCGGTTATCTCAGCGGGGGAAGCTAACCCTTATGGCCACCCCCACGATGAGGTCCTGGAACGGCTGGAGGCATTTTGGGATGGTGAAGGCAAGATATTCCGCACCGACGAGCAGGGGACGATAGAGTTCATCACCGACGGTGAGGAGCTCTGGGTGGGGGTGGGGGAGTCTTAAAGCCGGCAGAATTGCGGCGGTTGACAATCCGTGTTAGAATAGCCACATAACTATAGCTTTGATGGTTGACAAGTCGAAAATCCATGTTATATGCCTAATATTTTGCCAAGAGTTTAAAGCTAGAAGGAGGCTTGGCTTTTGAAACGTAAGCGTATTTATCTTCCTCTAGTTATCGGCCTGGTTTTAATCCTGAGTTTATTGGGGGCGGCGGGGTGTCCGACTACCGACCAATACAACCTGACGACCAACGTCAGCCCGACGGCGGGTGGTTCCGTTTCACCCTCGGGTGGTAGCTACGACGCCGGGGTGACGGTAACGATAACCGCCACCGCTAACGACGGCTACGTCTTTGATTACTGGAGCGGCAGCGCCAGCGGCACCAATCCCACCACCACCGTGGTCATGGACGCGCACAAGAGCGTCACCGCCCACTTTGCCCCCGTAGTCCAGAACTATACCCTGACGATAGACGTCAGCCCGAGCGGGGCGGGCTCGGTCTCGCCTTCCGGTGGCGAATATGACGCCGGGACACAGGTATCACTTTCGGCTACCGCTAACGACGGCTATGTCTTTGACTACTGGAGCGGCAGCGCCAGCGGCACCGGCCCCAACACCAGCATCACCATGGACTCGGATAAGCACGTCACCGCCAACTTCGCCGCCGCCGTGGTGGAGCCTGAAATACTCTTTTTCGACGATTTCAGCGACCCCAACAGCGGCTGGGTCACCTATGACGAGTATGACGGCCGGGTCAGGTATTACAACGGCTGCTTCTACGTAAAGGACTATACAACTCCAGAGTGGACCATGTACGGCGAGGCCGAGCGTTATTTCACCGATTTCATCCTGGAGGTAGAGACCTGGCTGGTCGGCGGCACCGATGATAACTGGCATGTAATTGACGTCCGCTGGCAGGATGAAGACAACTGCTACTCCTTCGGCATTAGCGCCGACGGTTATTACAACGTAGCCAAGTTCATTGACGGGGAGAATATAACCCTCAGCGATATTACCTACACGACCTATATCAACCAGGGCGTGGGCGCCGTCAACCTCGTCCGTATAGAGTGTATCGGCAGCAGTTTTAGTCTTTCCGTCAACGGGCACCTACTGGACAGCTTCACCGATCACAGCTTTAGCGGCGGCGATATCTGTCTGGCCGTGAACTCGCTGGCGGGCACCTATAGCGAGGTCGCCTTCGATAACCTGATTATTTACGAGCCCTAAAGCCGATATTTAGAATAAGGGGCGGCTGGCGGGTTAACCGCCAGCCGCTTTTTTTATTACCCCTAACCTTTTTATTCAATCTGCGTTATAGTATAGTAGATAGAGATAGCGAAGGGGGGTAATCTGCTCATGAAGAAGCTGATAATCGGGTTGGCGCTGGTGGTATTACTACTGGTACCCGCCGCCTGCGCCGGGGGGGCAACGGAGGGAGGCCGTGACTCAAACGATGAGTATCCCACTCCTACAGAACCCTCGGAACCCACGGCCCCGGGAACAATAAGCTGGGACGGTAATGGAGGCGACGAAAGCTATACCTCGGTTACAACCGAGGAAGAGCGGATGATAGTCCGCACTGGCAATATGTCGCTGGTGGTGGAGGATATAAGCCAGACCGTGGAAGATATAACCCAGATGTCGTTAGCCTTCGGCGGCTACGTGGTATCATCTTACGTTAGCGGGGAGGAAGAGGATATGAGGGGATGGATTAGCTTCCGCGTGCCCGACGATAAGTTCGAGACGGCACTGGAGCAACTGCGTGACATGGCGGTGAGGGTAGAGTTAGAACAAACCTATAGCCAGGACGTAACCGAGGAGTATATCGACCTCCAGGCGAGGCTGGGGAACGCCGAAGCTACCGAGCAGCAATACCTGGCGCTGCTGGACAAGGCTGTGGAGATAGAGGACATACTCGATATCTACGATTACCTATCGCGGATACGCTCCGAGATAGAGCAGCTCAAAGGGCGGATACAGTACCTGGAGCAGACCACCTCGACGAGCCTGATTGAGGTATCCCTGGAGCCCGAGGAAGCCGTGGTCGGCGGCGGCTGGAGCGCCTTAGGAGTGCTCAAGGCGGCGGCCAGGGGGCTGGTTACGGCCGGTAAGGTGCTGGGCACCTTAGTCATCTGGCTGCTCATCTTCATCCCCATCTGGGGAACCGTACTGGGCATTATCCTCTGGCGGAGGCACAAGAAGAAGAAAGCGGCTAAATAAATAACGAATAAGGTACGACAAGGAAGGGCTTAATCGGCCGAGAGACGCTGGTTAAGCCCTTCCCGTGTCAGACCGGCAATAAAGATGAGCTTGTTCCTTGAGGTATGCCCTTTTAGGATAGTTAAATCGCCTTTACTCAAACCCAGTTTCCGGGCGAGAAAGGCGATTAACTCTTGGTTAGCCTTGCCCCTAACGGGAGGCGCCGCCACCCTTACCCGCAACACACCCTCTGAAAAGCCAGCCAGCTCGTTTCTGGCGGCATTGGGCTGTACGCGCAGCCTAAGCTCAACCCCTCTTTCCGAAAGAGACACGACAGTATACTAAGATTAACCCGGTCAGGATGCCTGGCTTATTATTCGCTGCGGCCGGTGTTCATGGCAATCGTGGCCAGGAATAAAATGACAGCGAGCGCGAACCAGAAGATATAGGTCATCTGCGTCATCAGCGGGTCGAAGACCTCGGCAGCGGTGAGGATGCCCATCACGCCGCACAGCGCCGCCAGGATACTAACAATAGCGCCTAGCATTCGAACCTCCTTTCCTTGAGCTTGCCAGGGCTCGTTGAATAACCCTCCGTGATTGCTATATAATAAAATGCGAATTAGTCCAAGTCAATAGATTAGGGGTTTTAAAATAATGAAATTAACCAAAAATTTATATTTTTACGCCGAGAAGGGAATGATGGACTGCAACAGCTACGTCATCAAGGATGAGTCGAGCCTGCTTATCGACCCGGGCCTGGTGCAGTTCCTGCCGGCGCTGATAGAGGAGATGCATCGGGACGGCATCGACCCCAACGAGATAAAGCTCATCGCCAACACCCACCTCCACGGCGACCACTGCTGGGCCAACGAAGCCTTTAAAAAGCTTTCGGGGGCGGAGATTCTGATGCACCCGGTACAGAAGCAGTTCGGGGAAGCTGCCGCCGTCCAGGCAGCACAGTTCTTCGGTGTAGCCAACTCCGAGTTTAGCGAAGACCGGCTGATGGACGACAGCAAGCTCAACCTGGGCGAGACGGAAATCGAGCTTATCCCCTCCCCCGGCCACTCCCCCGACAGCATCTGCTATTATATCCCCGCCGAAAAGGCGCTTATCTGCGGTGACGTTATCTTTAGCCAGAACACGGGGCGGGTCGACCTGCCCGGGGGCAGCGCCGCCGAACTCAAGGCGTCCATCGAGAGGCTGGCGCAGCTCGACGTAGAATACCTGCTTCCCGGTCACATGAACATCGTCACCGGCCAGGAAAACGTCAAGAAGAACTTTGAGTTCATCAGGCAATATGTGCTCGGCTACCTATAAAAGGGGGAGGAACCGGTGACCATAGAATCTCTTGAACTGGGACCGATAAGACCGCCGAGCGAGGCCTCTTCCCTGCTGCTGCGAGTGACCCGCAACTGCCCCTGGAACCGCTGTAAGTTCTGCCACATCTACAAGGGCAAACGCTTCGAGCTGAGGCCGGTAGAGGATATCAAGCAGGACATCCTCACCGTTAAGAAAATTCAGGACCGGCTGAAAGAGGCGGCGGCCAAGGCGGGCGGAATGGAAGCCGCCGCGGCGGCTATTTTGAACAGCCCTTACAGCGAGACCCACTTCAACGTCGCCCTCTGGCTCTACCATGGCGGCACCAGCGCCTTCCTCCAGGACGCCAACACCCTGATTATGCCCACACCCGACCTGGTCGAGGTCATCAAGTTCCTCAAAAAGACGCTGCCCTCAATCACCCGCATCACCAGCTACGGTCGTTCCAAGACCGCCGCCAAGAAGAAGCTTGAGGAGCTTAAGGCGCTGCGCCAGGCGGGGCTCGACCGGTTGCACATCGGGCTGGAGTCGGGCTACGACCCCCTGCTGGAGTACATGGACAAAGGGGTGACCGCCGCCGAACATATCGTCGGGGGCAAGAAGATAGTCAAATCGGGCATATCGCTCTCCGAGTACGTGCTTTTGGGGATGGGGGGCAAGAAGCTGTGGCGGGAGCACGCCACCGAGACGGCGCGGGTGTTGAACGAGATAGGTGGGGCCAACTTTATCCGGGCCAGGACGCTGACCATCAAGGAGGGCATGCCCCTGTTCGATGAGGTCAAAGAGGGCAAGTTTATAAGAGCCACCGACGAGGAGATTATCGCCGAGGAAAAGCTCTTAATTGAGAACCTTGATTGCCAGTCCTATTTCATCAGCGACCACATCACCAACCTGCTTCATGAGGTTGAGGGCCAATTGCCTGAAGACAAGGATAGGATGCTGGCGGTGATAGACAGATTCCAGTCTTTATCAGATGAGGAGAGGCAGAACTTCCGGCTGGGGAGGCGGATGGGCGTCTACGCCTCACTGGGCGACCTGGCCGACGCCGGCAAACACGGGCTGGTGGAGCAGGCCCTGGCCAAAGTGGCCAAGCAGGGGAAGGTGGACGAGGAGATAATGTATTCCCTCATGGCGCGCTTTATCTAGGTAGTTGTCAACCATAGAATTACTATATATAATGCGGGCAAGACGAGCAAGTTCCACTACTGTCCGCTGAGGGGGTAAGGCTATGGCAGAAGAGTTTCTGGTCGCCAAGGACCTGCACAAGAGCTTCAACGAACACAAGGCCGTCGACGGCGTTTCCTTCAACATCCACCAGGGAGAAATCTTCGGCCTGCTGGGCCCCAACGGCGCCGGCAAGACGACGACCATCCGCATGCTTTCCACCGTGTTAGAGCCCGACCAGGGCGACGTCACCATCGGGGGGCATTCCATCAAGCATGATGCCAACGCTGTGCGTGCCCTCATCGGCGTCTGCCCCCAGGAGTTGGCCCTCTACGAAGACCTTTCCGCCCTAGATAACATGGTCTTTTTCGGGCGGATGGTGGGCTTAAACGGCAAGGAAGCCAAAACCCAGGCCATGAAGCACCTCAAGATGATGGGGCTGGAGAAGAGGGCCAAGGGCAAGATAGCCAAGTTCTCCGGCGGCATGAAGCGGCGCATCAACCTGGCCATTGCCCTCATGGGAGACCCCCAACTGCTCTTCCTGGACGAGCCGACGGTGGGCATTGACCCCCAGTCGCGGAACAACATCTACGAGACCATAGAGGGGCTGCGGGACGGGGGAATGACCATTCTTTACACAACGCATTATATGGAGGAGGCTAACCGCCTCTGCCACCGTGTGGCTATTATCGACGGAGGGCAAATAATCGCCCTCGACACCCCGCATAACCTCAAGAAGAAGATAGGGCCGCCGGATAAGGTAACCCTGGAGGACGTCTTCCTGAATCTGACCGGGCGCAGCCTCCGCGATTAGACTATGAACAGAGCCTTTACCCTCGCTATAAAGGAAGTCCGCACCTACCTGCAGGACAAGGGAGACCTTGCCTTCAGCCTACTTTTGCCCATAGTCCTCTTCGCCCTGATGTACGGCACCTTCGGCGGGGCTACCCTTTTTCACGGTACCGCCCATATCGTTAACGAAGACGAGGGGGGCGTTTATTCAACGATACTTTTAGACCAGCTCGAAGCTATCGAAGAAGTAGATGTCGAGCTATACACCGCCGAGGACGCCGACAAGAAGTTGGAAGACTCCAACCTGCTCATGGTTATTTATATCCCCGAGGACTTCTCCCAGAGCCTAGCTAGCGGAGAGCCGACGCAATTGCTCTTTAAGCAGCGGGGCAACGGCGGGGACGAAGGACAGATAGTGGCCAGCATAGTGCGCGGCGTGGCCGAGCAGATGAACCTGCAGTTCCAGGTACATAACGAGGTCAACCGCGCCCTAGTGGGGATAGATATCCCCCAGGAGCGCATCAGCCTTACCGTAGAGCAATACCTCAACCAGGAGTACCAGAATCCTACCGTCGTCGTCAATGAGGAGACGGTGGGTACCGCCGTCGACCCGGTCAAGATGTTTTTGCCCGGCGTGGTTACCATGTTCGTCCTCTTTGCCCTTACCCTGAGCGCCCGCGCCATCGTCGAGGAGCGCAAGAAGGGGACGCTGGAAAGGCTGCTCACCACCCGCCTGAGCGTGGGGCAGCTTTTCTTTGGTAAGTTCCTGGCTGGTGTTTCCCGCGGCTTCGTTCAGACATTGATTCTGTTAGTCCTGGCCTATATAGTGTTCCAGATTTTCACCCCGCTTACCTTTATCCAATCCCTGGTTATTCTCCTCATCTTTGCCGCCGCCGCCAGCGCGCTGGGGATGGTCATCGCCGCCATCGCCCGCTCTGAAGACGGGGCTAGCTGGATTGCCGTCTTCTTTACCATGGTCATGGTAATGCTGGGCGGCACCTTTTTCGAAATCACCGAGGGCTCGTTTTTCTACACCATAAGCCGGTTCTCCATCAACACCTACGCCAACGACGCCTTCAAGACGGTAATCACCGAGGGCGGCTCGCTGGGCGACCTGGGTCTGCAACTGGGGGTTATGGCCGGGGTGGCTGTGGTCGGGCTTATCTTGAGCCGAGTTCTCTTTAAGGTCATGCCCGGAGGCAAATAGGAAATAATGAGACAACTGAGGCATATATGGTTCATCGCCCTCAAAGACCTGCGGCTCTTCGCCACAGACCGCGGGGCGCTGTTCTTCTTTATACTTTTTCCCTTCATATTTATCGTCATGTTTAACTTCCTCAATCTCGGTGTTACCGAGGATGCCAAGCTTCAACTGCACATCGTCAGCGAGGAGGCGGAGACGGAGGAAAGTTACAGCCACCGCATAATCGACATCCTGGAGAACACGGGCGACTTTGAGATAACCATAATGGACTACGAAGAAGCCCAACAGGCCGTCGAGGATGAGGAGATAAGCGGCTTCATTGCCTTCCCCGCCGACTTCACCGAGGGGATTGATACCGGGACGGGCACTGAGCTAGAGGTGGTGAACAACGCCGAAGACACCGAAGACAGGGCGGCCCTCTCGGGAATAAGCCAGTCTATCGCCTCACAGGTCGGCTCGGTGAGCGTTATCGTCGCTACCCTGGAGGAGCTGAAGGAGCAGGAGTCGCTTAGTCTCCAGGAAAAGGCGACTATTGACCAGATTATCGGGCAGGTCAAGGAGCAAGCTCTGTCCGGGCGGGGAGTCGGCCCACAATCCCTTATCGCCTACAGCACGGAGAAGGTAGGGGATGTGGAGGAGCAGAGCCCGGCTAACTGGGTCATTCCCGGCTACCTGGTGATGTTTGTCTTCTTCGGCGCCGCCCTCGGTGCCGAGACCATCGTCCGCGAGCGCCAGAACAACACCCTGGAAAGGCTGCTGGCCAGCTCGGTGCGGCGGGAGTCTATACTTGGCGGCATCTTCACCGGCACGGCAGCCAAGGGGCTGGTTCAGATATTGCTCTTCCTAGTAATCGGCCTTCTGCTTTTCAACATGGACATGGGGAACTCGCCGGCGGGGGTAGTTATTCTTTCCATCCTGATGGTCATCGTTTCCGCCTCCTTCGCCATTATGCTAGCCACGCTGGTCAAGACTCAGCGCAGCGCCGGCTCCATCGCCGTTCTGGCTTCACTGGTATTGGCCCCCATCGGCGGCTGCTGGTGGCCGCTGTTTATCATGCCCGACTGGCTGCAGGCCCTGGCCAAGATAACCCCCCACGGCTGGGCGACCACGGGCTTTAACAAACTAATGCTCTTCGGCGCCGACTTCGGCGCCGTCGTCCCCGAGATGTTAGTCTTGCTCGGCTTCGCCGCCCTGTTCGCCGTCATCGCCGTCTGGCGCTTCCGCACCAGCGCCGTTGAATAGAGCTATTCGCCACTATATGGTAGACTGTATATAGCTCACTATACCCCAAGGGAGGGCTATCATGAGCCTGGAAGAGGAAATCGGCAGTCTTCTCCGCCAGAAGGGACTGATGCTGGGGGTGGTGGAGTCGGCCACGGGGGGGCTTATCTCCCACCGCATCACCAACGTCCCCGGCAGCTCCGATTATTACCAGGGCTCGGTGACCGCCTACAGCAACGAGGTCAAAAGCGGAGTAGTGGGGGTGAGTCAGGATACGCTGATTCAGTACGGCGCCGTCAGCCCCCAGGTAGCCGAGGAATTAGCCGAGGGCGGCAAGCTGCTGCTGGGCGCCGACATCTGCATCGCCGACACGGGCATCGCCGGACCGGGCGGAGCCACCGCCGAAAAACCGGCGGGGCTTTTTTACCTGGGGCTTTCCCACGGGGAGATGAGCTACAGCCGAAAGCACCTCTTCACGGGCGACCGCCAGCAGAACAAAGAAAGCGCCGCCGAAACGGCACTGCAATGGCTCAAGGAATACCTGGTGAGCCTGGAATAGGAGGCTGAGGATGAAAAAGCGAATAGTTTCTCTGACAGTCGCCTTAACGCTGGTGGCTTTGACCCTATGGGGGGTGGGGGGCTGCATCGGAGCCGATGTAACCGGCTCCGGCAACCTGACTACCGAAACCCACGATTTAATTGACTTCACCAGGATTGAAGCCCATAACGGTTTTGAGGTCGAAGTGACTATGTCGGACACCTTCAGCATCGAGATAACCGCCGACGATAACGTGCACGAATACATCGTGGTGAAAAAATCCGGCGACACGCTGGAAATCGGGCTGCGGGGTACCCGCTTCTACCATTCGGTAACGCTTGAAGCCAGGGTCACCATACCCGCCCTCTACAAGATAGAGCTGAGCGGGGGCTCTCAGGCTTATATCACCGGTTTCAGCTCCACGCACGATTTTGAAGTCGAACTTTCGGGGGGCAGCCGACTCAGCGGCGATATAAGCGCCGGTGACGTTGAATTCGAGCTTTCCGGGGGTAGCCAGGTTGACCTGGAGGGTGCCGGCGAGAACTTAACTATCGATGCCTCCGGCGACAGCCGACTCGACCTGGAGGACTTCCCCATCGCCGACGCCTCCATCGACATGAGCGGGGGCAGCCAGACCACTATCAATATCAGCGGCACCCTTAATGCCGCCCTCTCCGGAGCCTCCAGGATAGAATACGTCGGCGAGCCGACACTGGGCTCCTTAGAGATGTCCGGGGAATCCAAGGTAGAGAGAAAATACTAATGCTGCAAGAGAAAAGGGTGGTCACCTGCTTCCTGGAATCGGAGGGCGAGATATTGATTTTGCGCCGCAGCGGGGAGGTGGGCAGCTACCGTGGGAGCTGGGCGGGGGTCAGCGGTTATATCGAGAGCACCGCCGACGAGCAAGCCCTGACCGAGATAGAGGAGGAGACGAGCCTAAAGCGGGATGAGGTGGCACTATTAAAGAAGGGCGAGCCGCTGGCCGTTGAGGATGAGGAGCTGGAGACAAGGTGGCTGGTCCACCCCTACCTCTTCGGCATCAAGGACCGGGACAAAATAAAGATAGACTGGGAGCACAAAGAAGCGAGGTGGATAAGGCCTGAAGATATAGCGCGTTACCAGACCGTGCCCAAGCTCAAAGAGGCGCTGTCGCGGGTATTATAAAGGAGGGATTAATGTCGAAGTCAATAGTCAGGGCGGCTTGCGGGTTGCTCATCCTGACAATCGTTATCGCCGGGCTGGCGGGCTGTTCTAACGAAATGGCGAAGCCGGACTACGCCGATGCCATAGCCGAGACCGCCCTGCAGACCATGAACGAATGTGATTGGCAGGCACACAGGGTACTCTACACCCCCGAAATTCAAGAGGCCCTGACCGAGGATATCTTTAATCCCAGCTGCCAGCAAATAAAAGCCATCATCGGCGACTACATCGACAAGGAATACCAGGAGACATCAGACTATAACGGCTATGTCCTCGTCACATATGAGGCCAACTTCAGCGAGGAGCCGGATGGCGTAATCGTCGGCGTTTACTTCCAGGAGATAGACGGAGAAAATTATATCGCCGGTCTAGCGCTCGATTCCCCCAAGTTACGCGAGTCGTTGGCCACTACCGGAGAGTAGCCGCCTTATATAACCGGTGACGCCGTCCGGCGCCAGCAGCCCGTTCTCGGTAACTATACCCGTCACCAGTTCCAGGGGAGTAAGGTCAAAATAGGGGTTTTTGACGCTGACCTGTGCCGGCAGCTTGGCCTTACCAACGACCTCGGCGGGTTCCTTTTCCTCGAAGTCTACTTCGTCGCTTCTCAGCCTGTGGTCGAACTTGAGCGTCTCGCAAAGCACATAGAAGGGGACTTCGGCTCTTTGCGCTGCCAGCGCCAGCGGGTAGGTGCCGACGCCGTTAACGACGCCGCCGTCAGCGCAGACCCTATCGGCGCCGACCATCACTTTGTTCGCCGACGAAACGTAAAGCCCAGCCGCCGTGTCATCGATAAAGGTGACCTTTATTCCCCGGCGGCTCAGTTCGCGGGCAATCTTTTGACCGGTGCCGCCGGCACCGGAACGGGTGGCGATGACCTCGATATGCCTACCCTCGGCGGACGTCTCCTCCAGAACCGCCATCACCGTCGAGCTGTAGCTGTGGGTCATTATCTTATCGCCCTCTTTAATCAGCCCCAGACCACAGCTGGTAATCTCGGCGATTGCCTGCAGCGAGACGCGGGCCAGCTCATCGGCCTTGCTCACCGCCAGGCCCTTGAGGTAATCCAGGCCCTGGTCCGTTGAGACTGGGGAGAGTGCATCGAGGTAACGGTTGACGATGTTGAAGATAGGCGCCATGGCCGGACGGGCGGCCGTCAACCCCTCCCCCACCCCCTTCAGCTCCTCCAGGAAATGTTCGCCGCTGTCCGCCTGGCTGCGCTCGGCGGCGACCTTCATCACCGCCATCGCCTGCCGGGCCAGCTGGCTGGCGCCCTGAGTCTTGTCGTTCTTGATTTCAGCAATAAGGCGGGCGACCTTGTTGTTTATGTTCACATAATCATTCTAACACAGTATAGCTAGCGGGCAAAGACCCTAATTAGCTATTTCCCACCCCTCCCGCGTCTTTTTCCCACCCAATACCCCCAACCTCTGTTATCGAACGTTGTTTCGACCCACCCTGCCCACCCTCAGAGGGGATTCTCCCTCTAGAATTCCTTCTGGGTTACGGCCACCCCACCCAGAGGAGAATATACAAGTGGTACCACCCTTATTGGGTGGGAAAATCACACTTACGCACAACAAGGTGGGGCGGAAAGTATTGTTATTCCTAGCTATCAATGCTATACTCTGGCATATCCCAAATTTAGGAGAAAATGCTTTATGAAAAGGGCTGACGGGCGCGCCTACGACGAACTGAGACCGGTCAAGATAACCCCCGGCGTCCAGAGCTTTGCCGAAGGCTCGGCTTTAATCGAGCTGGGCAAGACGCGGGTGCTCTGCTCAGTGAGCCTAGATGAGAAGGTGCCTCATTTCCTCAGGGACAAGGGCACGGGCTGGATTACCGCCGAATACGGCATGCTGCCCCGCGCCACCGTCACCCGCAGCCCCCGCGAAGCCGCCTTGGGCAAGGTGGCCGGGCGGAGCCAGGAAATCCAGCGCCTCATCGGGCGTTCCTTAAGAGCGGTAACCGAACTCGCCGACTTGGGGGAAAGAACCCTAATCGTTGACTGCGACGTGCTGCAGGCCGACGGCGGCACCAGGACGGCGGCTATCACTGGCGCCTACGTCGCCCTGAACCAAGCACTCAAAAACCTGGCCAACATGGGCATAATCGGCTCGATACCCCTGCTCAGCGCCGTCGCCGCCACCAGCGTGGGCATCATCCACGACCACCAGGCATTAGACCTTTGCTACGACGAAGACTGCAACGCCGCCGTTGACTTTAACGTGGTGATGACCAGCCGTAGAGAGTTCGTCGAGCTGCAGGGCACAGCTGAGGGCAAACCCTTCGGCAAGGAGACGAGTGACTCGCTGATAGCACTGGCCGAGAAGGGCATCAACCAGCTCTTCGAGGTCCAGCAGGCGGCCTTGGAAATGATTTAGGGCCTTACCTGGCCGCTGCCCCTAAGGCCTTATCTGACCACTACCAAAGATAATCCACTTGTAGCTGGTGAGCTCCCTGACCCCAAGAGGCCCGCGGGCGTGGAACTTCTGGGTGCTGATGCCCACTTCCGCTCCCAACCCGAACATAGAGCCGTCGGTAAAGCGCGTGCTAGCGTTGGCGTAGACGGCGGCGGCATCCACCTCATTGAGGAAGCGCATCGCCGCCCCGTATTCCTCGGTCAGAATCGCCTCGGAGTGGCCCGAGCCGTAGCGCTCGATGTGCTCCAGCGCCTCGTCCAGTGAGTCTACCACCTTAATGGCCGCTATCAATGCCAGGAACTCCTTGCCCCAGTCCTCGTCGGTAGCGGCTTTGAGTTTCAAAGAAGAATTGGACATGAGGATAGACAGCGCCCGCTCATCGCAGTGCATTTCCACACCAGCCTCAGCCAGCTTTTTCGCCATCTTAGGCAGATATTCAGGGGCGATATCGGCGTGGACGAGTACGCTATCCAAAGCGTTGCAGACGGTGGGGCGCTGCACCTTGGCGTTAAAGACGATGGCCACCGCCTTATCGATATCGGCGCTCCTGTCGACATAGGTGTGGCAGACGCCGATGCCCCCCGCCACCACCGCCATAGCCGCATTTTCCTTGACCCGTTTGATTAAGCCCGCGCCACCGCGGGGTATCATCAGGTCGATATACTGGCGCATCTGGAGCATATCGCCCACCAGAGCCCGGTCGGTGTTCTCGATAAGCTGCACGGCGCCCTCGGGGACGCCGGCCCGCGTAGCTGCGGATTGGACGACTTTAGCCAAGGCGCTATTGGAGTGGATGGCTTCCTTCCCACCTCTGAGGATAAGGGCGTTGCCCGACTTGAGGCAGAGGGCGGAGATATCCACGGTGACGTTGGGGCGGCTCTCGTAGATGGCACCGATGACTCCCAGCGGCACGCGTCTTTTGCCCAGCTGCAGGCCGTTGGGCAGGG
>JASFEJ010000016.1:0-15959 GCA_050124895.1 Dehalococcoidia bacterium | reverse complement strand
GATAAAGCTAAAGCGGCTGAAACCAAGGCTGCCGCTATGGGTGAGGATATAGACATAGAGGCCTTCAACGCCGAAGCTGAGGAGCAGCCCTACCAGAAAGACCCTTCCCAGCTGCCAACTACGGCCAAGAAACAAATGCTGGAGGCAGGGGTAATACTGGACGACACCAGCCAGCGCTCGGGGACATATATTCAGATGGACAACATGCCCGTCCACTTCTCCAGCCAGCAGGAAGGCATCGAGATAATGGCCATGAGCGAGGCGCTGGAGAAACACGATTGGCTGGCCGACTACTGGTGGAAGGCGGTGGCAGTGGATACCGATAAATACACCGCCCACATCGAGCTCAAGGACAGCGACGGCTATTTCATCAGGTCGCTGCCGGGGAAGAAGACGGTCTATCCCGTCCAGTCCTGCCTCTACCTGGCTAAGGCCAAACTGGCGCAGAACGTACATAATATTATTATCGCCGAGGAGAACTCGGAGTTGCACATCGTCACCGGCTGCACCGTCTCCTCAGGCAATGAGCCGGGGCTGCATTTGGGCGTCTCCGAGTTCTACATCAAGAAGGGGGCTAAGGTCACCTTCACCATGATTCACAGCTGGAACCCGGAGATAGCGGTGCGTCCCCGCACCGGCGCTATTATTGAGGACAACGGCCTTTTTTTGAGCAACTACGTATTAATGAAGCCGGTACGCTCGCTGCAGACCAACCCATTGGCCAGCTGCATCGGCGAAAACGCCACCGTCAGGTTCAACAGCGTCCTGGTGTCGCCGCCCGACTCGCATATGGACGTCGGCTCGCGGGTACTGCTCAACGCCAAGGGTGCTAAGACCGAGATAATATCGCGAGCGCTCACTACCGGCGGCAAGATTATGGCCCGCGGCTACATAGAGGGCAATGCCCCCGAAGTCAAGGGGCACCTGGAGTGTCGGGGGCTTATTTTAGAGGAGAAAGGCACCATTCACGCCATCCCCGAGCTCAAGGGCAACCTGGCTGGCATCGACCTTTCCCACGAAGCCGCCGTAGGCAAGATTGCCGAAGAAGAGGTCGAGTACCTGATGGCGCGGGGCCTAACCCGAAACGAAGCCACCGCTACCATCGTCCGTGGCTTCCTCCACGTTGATATCGAGGGGCTGCCGCCCCAGCTGGCGGCGGAGCTGCAGAAGGCTATCGAAGACAGCGAAAAAGACTTAATGTAGAGGGGGTAATATGGACACCAAGGCCCTGTATAGGATAGGCTACGGCCTCTATATCGTAAGCTCGATGAAGGGTGATAAGCGCAACGGGCAGGTGGCCAACACCGTCTTTCAGATTACCTCCCAGCCCCCCACCATCGCCGTAAGTATAAACAAGCAAAACCTGACCTACGAATACATCAAGCAGAGTCAGGTCTTTACCGCCTCAATACTGGCCCAGGACACGCCGCTGGCCTTCATCGGCCATTTCGGCTTTAAGTCGGGGCGGGACATGGACAAGTTCAAGGGCATTAACTATAAAACGGGTGTAACCAAGGCACCCATCGTCACCGACCACGCCCTGGCCTACCTGGAGGCCAAGGTCCTCCGGGAGGTGGACGCGGGCACGCACAGCATCTTCATCGGGGAATTGGTGGGAGCCGAGGTCATCGGCGAAGGCGAGCCGATGACCTACGCCTACTACTATCAGGTCAAGCGAGGCACTACCCCCAAGACCGCCCCCAGCTATATCGCCGAACAAAAGGAGGGAGGCACTAAAATGGCTAAATACAAGTGCACCGTCTGTGAATATGTCTATGACCCAGAGCAGGGCGACCCCGACGGTGGCATAAAACCGGGCACGCCCTTCGATAAGCTGCCCGACGACTGGGTCTGTCCCGTCTGCGGCGCTGGCAAGGAAGAGTTCGAGAAGATAGAGGCTTAGACAATGACCTACGGCAAGTGTCCGGGACAGGATATGCGTAACCTAAGGGTGTCGGTACATAAGTGCCCCAACTGCGGCTACGAGGTTGAAATCTTCTCCGACGAGATGCGGGTGAGGTGCCCCAAGTGTAAAAAGTACGTCTACAAGGAGAAGGTGCCCTCCTGTATCGAGTGGTGCACTTCGGCCCCCCAGTGCCTGGGCAAGGAAAAATGGAAAGAGCTTATGAACAATAATAAAAACACGGATAAAGAATAAAGAAGGAGAACTAATGGACAAAGATAAAATCATCGAAATGCTGAACCTGGACATCGAGGGTGAGCACGGTGCCATCATTCAGTACCTGCTCCATGCCTACGCCATGGGCGAAGGCGAGATGTCCTGCGAGATTGAAGCCCTGGCCAGAGAGGAGATGCGCCACCTGGACTGGCTGGCCGAGACTGTTGTCGAACTGGGCGGCACCCCCAGCCTGACGCGGGGGAATATGCGTATGGGTGGTAAGGCGGTTTCGGAGTGGATGGCCAATGATGTTTTGCTGGAAGGCGACGCCATCAAGCTCTACCAGGAACACATCAGGACTATCGACGACCCCAAGATAAAGAGGCTGCTCAAGCGCATCCTTTCCGACGAAGAATCCCACCAAGGTGATTTCGAGCATTTCGTGGATAAGGCCAAGAAGGAAGGGGCTACCGACCAGCAGGGCGACAAAGTGGACGAGACCACCAAGGTGCTCAACTGGGGTATCGAGCACGAGTACACCGTCATCCTGCAGTACCTGCTGCAGTCCTATCTGGCCACCGACGCCGAGGCTAAGAAGGAGTTCGAAGACCAGGCCATCAACGAGATGCAGCACCTGGGCTGGCTGGCCGAGGAGCTGGTCGATGGCGGCAGCCGCCCCATAATCGAGCACAGCCAGGTCGACCGCTCCCGAAAGCTGGGCGACATGCTGCGCTCTGATATCAAGATAGAGAAAAAGGTGGCCGATACCTACGACAAGGCCGCCAAGAAGATGAAAGACCCCGGCCTCAAAAAGCTGCTGGAGCGCATCAGAGACCACGAAATCTACCACACCGACGTCTTCAACGACCTGCTTAAAGAGGAAGAAAAATAAAAGGATAACGAGATGAAGCCGAGAGAGATAAAGCGTGGGATTTACTGGGTGGGGGCTATCGACTGGGACCGGAGGCTCTTCGACTCGCTGATTCCCCTCCCCGACGGCACCAGCTACAACTCTTATTTGATAACGGGCAGCCAGAAGACGGCACTAATTGATGCCGTCGACCCCACCATGCGAGAGGTTCTTATAGAGCACCTGGACGAGCTAAAGGTAAAGAAGCTGGACTATATCATCGCCAACCATGCCGAGCAGGACCACTCCGGGGCTATCGCTGATGTAGTGGACAAATACCCCCAAGCCAAGGTAGTCTGCACGCCCAAGTGCCAGGGTATGCTCATCGACCTGCTCATGATACCCGAGGAGAGGTTTCAGACCGTCAATGATAAAGAAGCCATCTCGCTGGGAGACAGAACGCTGGAGTTT
This sequence comes from Dehalococcoidia bacterium, assembly GCA_050124895.1. Lineage (GTDB taxonomy): Bacteria > Chloroflexota > Dehalococcoidia > Dehalococcoidales > BS750m-G39 > E44-bin88. The sequence goes on along the minus strand of JASFEJ010000016.1, from coordinate 12,519 downwards.
ATACACGCCCCCTGGGTGCACTGGCCGGAGACGATGGTCAGCTACCTCAGGGAGGACAAAATACTGTTTAGCTGCGACTTCTTCGGCTCTCATTTGGCCACCACCGACCTCTACGTGACCGACGAGGGGCAGGTCTATGAAGCTGCCAAGCGTTATTTCGCCGAGATTATGATGCCCTTCCGCGCCGCTATCGAGAAGAACCTGGAGAAGCTGAAGGACTACAAGATTGATATTATCGCCCCCAGCCACGGGCCGATGTACGACAAACCGGAGTTTATCGTTAAGGCCTACAACAGCTGGGTCTTCGATAAGCCCAAAAACATCGTGGTGCTGCCCTATATCTCGATGCACGGCAGCACCCGCCTTATGGTCGAGCATTTGGTCGAGGCTCTGGCCGAACGAGGCGTCACCGTCAAGCCGTTCGACCTCACCGTGACCGACATCGGCAAGCTGGCCATGGCGCTGGTTGACGCCGCCACCGTTGTTATCGGCACCCCTACTGTGCTGGCTGGCGCTCACCCCAACGTCGTCTACGCCGCCTTTTTAGCCAACGCCCTGAGGCCCAAGCTGAAATTAGTCTCTATAATCGGCTCCTACGGCTGGGGCGGCAAGGCCGTAGAGCAGCTGGCGGCCATGATTCCCAACCTTAAAGTCGAGGTTCTGGAGCCAGTGTTATGTAAAGGGCTCCCCCACCCCGCTGACTACCAGGCTTTGGAAAAACTAGCGGCGACCATCACTCAAAAACACCAGGCGGAAGGTTTTGCTAACGCCTTTTCGCAGAAATAACTAAGGAGGTAGGAAATGGAAGAGGTTAAGGAACAAGAAGCACCTAGCTTGCCCCGACTGGGGCAACCGGCACCGCCCTTCGAGGCAGTGACCACCCACGGAGTAATCAAGCTGGAGGACTATAAAGGGAGCTGGCTCATTCTCTTTTCCCACCCCGCCGACTTCACACCGGTATGCACCACCGAGTTCATCGCCTTCGCCGAGATCTATCCCGAGCTACAGAAACGCGGCGTGGAGCTCTTAGGCTTAAGCGTGGACAGCGTTTCCTCGCACATCGCCTGGGTGCGCAACGTGAAAGAGAAGACAGGGGTCGATATCCCCTTCCCCATCATCGCCGACCTGAACAAGGAGGTCGCCACCGCCTACGGCATGGTCCACCCCGGCCAGAGCAAGACCGAGACCGTCCGCTGCGTCTTCATTATTGATGACAAGCAGATTATCCGCGCTATGCTCTACTACCCACTGACCACGGGGCGAAACATGGATGAGATAGTGCGCCTCATCGACGCCCTGCAGACCAGCGACGCCAATGCCGTAGCTACCCCAGCCAACTGGAAGCCGGGGGACAAGGTGGTGGTGCCCCCACCCAACACCCAAGAGATGGCCGAGGAGAGAAAGAACCAGGGTTACGAGTACATCGACTGGTACCTGTGTAAGAAAAAACTGTAGGATAACTGTAGTATAATAGGAGGTGAACATGGGTTGCGTTAGCCCTGACGGTACGCCGACTGCTTCCGGGTTCAAAATGCTTCGTGCCCTCAATGACGGACTGGATACGCCCGAACAGGTTGCCAAGAACGCTCATATCCCTCTGTTCCGGGTAAGGAGCGGACTGCGCGATATGGAGGCTTTCGGACTAGCCAGCGTCCAGGGAGGCAAATACAAGATAGAACCCAAGGGCAAAGAGCTGATCGACACCGTGCACTAAGGATTAGATAGAGCCCGTTAATGAGAAAAGCTACCCGGAACTACATCATCGCCATAGTCATGGGGCTGCTTGGTCTGGTGCAACTGGTATCCGGCTTTGTCCTCTGGTTGGCTTTGCCCTGTGGTGGAGGACGGGGCGGTGGCGACGGCACTTTCCTGTTGTCGAGAGACGTCTGGCTCACCATGCATAACCGCGCCGCCCTAGTCCTGGCGGCGATAGTCATCGTGCACATCATCCTGCACTGGGGCTGGATAGTACGCATGACCAAGTCCTATTTCAGAGGGAAATGAGGAGGCTGCTATGGAGGAGCTTATTAAAGAGTTCATGTCCAAAAAGAAGTTCGCCGTAATCGGCGCCACCGATAATACGGAGAAGTACGGCAACCGCATCTTCAAAAACCTGACCAAGCGCGGCTACGAGGTCTATCCGGTCAACCCCAACCTGAAGGAAATCGAGGGGGCTAAGTGCTACCCTACAATTTCCGATGTTCCCGTCAAGGTCGATGTTGTCGACTTTGTCGTGCCGCCCAAGGTAACCGAGTCCATCCTCAAAGAGTGCCAAAAGCTGGGCCTGGATAACATCTGGCTGCAACCAGGCTCGGAGAGCGACGCCGCCATCGCCTTCTGCAAGAATAACAAGCTCAAGGTGGTATACGACACCTGTGTTATGTTAAACTAAGGATTGAGTTAGTTAACGGGAGGAAGACACCATGAAGATTGCCGTCGTCAGCGAGGATGGCACCACCGTAAGCCAGCACTTCGGCCGGGCAACCTACTACATAGTGGTAACCGCCGAGGATGGCGAAGTCGTAGAAAAGGAAACACGGGAGAAGGCGGGGCACCACAGCTTCGCTCATCAACACCAGGAACACACCGATGAGGAAGGCAGGCGCGGTTACGGGGAAGGTGCGCAATCGAAGCACGCCGCTATGGCCGAGGCTATCGCCGATTGCCAGGTGCTTATCGCCGGGGGGATGGGCTGGGGGGCCTACGAGAGTATGACCAGCCGCGGTATCGAAACCATCATCACCGACATCAAGAAAATCGACGAAGCGGTAAAGCTATACCTGGAAGGCAAGCTGCTCAACCTGCAGCAGCGGCTGCACTAGGGACAAAAGCATGGACTGGGCCGATAGCGCCAGGGACTTAGACAGCTATCTCAGACTGAGGACGTTTCCCCTTGCCTTTAAGCTATTTGCCTCGGCTGACGCCCTGGACCAGGTGAGGGGGATACGAAGGCTGGATTACAAGCCGAGGCTGTGCCAGCTGATTACGCTAGCCCGGGTCCACGGCTGGACGCTGGGCGCCACCGCCGAAGAACTGGGCTCACCCGTTTGCGCCTCCATCATCGGGCTCATCGAGCCGCCCCAAGAGCTGATTGAGGGCAAGACATTATCCGGCATCATGTATAAGACCGCTCAGGACGCTCGAAAACACGAGAAGGCCGTGCCCCGCCTGCCCACCGGGAAATACCAGGCGGTGGCCATAGCCCCGCTCAAAACTAACAAATTCGAGCCCGACCTGGTCCTGGTCTACGGCAACCCGGCCCAAATATTTATGCTGGTGGCGGCTTTCCAGTGGCGGGACTTCGAGACATTAGACAGCTACTGCATCGGTGAATCTTCCTGCTCTGATGCCATCGTTCGCGGCTACCTCAGCCATAAACCAGCGATTGCCCTGCCCTCCTATGCCGAGCGGCGATACGGGCAGGCTCAGGACGACGAGATGGTCATCGCTTTGCCTACCGCCAGCGTGGCTAAAGTATTAGAGGGCCTAAAGGGGCTTTACCAGGGGGGCATAAGATACCCCATCCCCTCCTGGGGGGCCCAGGTGAAAGCCCCCAGCCTGCTGGACCAAGAGGCCTCTGAAGAGCCTTAAGCCTAGCTAAGACCAACGCCGTTTGCACACCTCATCGCTTTGCGCTAGAATAGCTAGCTAGCTGGTGCCCGGGCCAAGAAAAACGCCAACGCCAGACCGGGTATCCAGCTTTGTTTTCTATGGATAAGAAAGCCTTTTTCGTGCTGGTCTCCACCATGGTGCTCCCCATGCTGGGGTTCGGTATCGTCGTGCCGCTGTTACCCATCTATGCCGACCAGATGGGGGCCAGCGCCCTCGAAATCGGCTTTATCAACGCTGGCTTCAGCCTAATGATACTAGTGGCGCTGCCCATCATGGGGCGGCTCTCCGACCGCTTCGGGCGCAAGATATTTCTCTGCATCGGGCTATCCATCCTGACAGTGGCCTCGCTCGGCTTCATCTGGGCGCAAAGCCCCTTCCAGCTGATCCTGGTGCGCGTCTTTCAGGGTATCGGCGCCTCGATGCACCTGCCCATCGCCCAAGCCTATCTCGGCGACATCACCCCCAAGGGGCAGGAGGGCCGCTGGATGGGGCACTTTAGCGCCATCCTCGTCAGCAGCATGAGCCTGGGTCCCTTCTTCGGCGGGGCGCTCACCGAACTCTTCAGCGCCAACACCACCTTCCTGGTGATGGCGGCGCTCTGCTTCATCGGCCTTATCGCCACCCTCTTATTCCTGCCCGAGGTCACCGAGAGGGTCGTCGCCAAAGAAAGTGTCTCCGTTTTCGACAGCTTGAGGAAGAGCCGCATCATGAAGGGGGTGTTCACCCTGCGCATGGCCATCGGCTTCAACATGGCCTGTGTCATGGCCTTCCTGCCCCTCTTCGGCAACCAGAACCTAGGATTAAGCGTCTTTCTCATCGGCGTGCTCATCGCCGTGCGGGCGCCCCTGGCGCTACTACAATCCTACACCGGCATCCTGGCCGACAAGTACAACCGTCGGGGCCTGATAGCCATCGGCACCCTAGCCGCCATCATCTTTATCGCCATAATGCCTATAGCCGGCGGCTTCTGGTCGCTGCTGGTAATGTTCGCCATAATGTCTCTCGGTATCGTCATCGCCATGCCCGCCGCCACCGCCTACGTCGTTGAGGAAGGTCGGGTCTTCGGTATGGGGACGAGTATGGCCCTGTTCATGATGGCCATGCAAATCGGTAACGGGGTGGGGCCGATAATGCTGGGGGGAATCGTTGACGCCATGGGCATTGACGCTGCCTTTTACGCCACCGCCATCCTGTTAGTGCTGGGTGTCACCGTCTTTGCCTGGTTCAGCCGGGGCTATAAGCCACGCGTCGTCGAGACTGCCTAAAAGCCTTTCAGCCAGCCCAGGCCTTCGATAATTTCTCCAGCCATTCCAGGATAGGAATCTCCCGCCCGCAGACACAGACCCCGCACTGGGTACAGTCGGCGATATTATGCCCTTCCCGCCGGTAGATAGCCCGCGCCGTTTCCATATCGCCGTAGATAACGGCGTCGTTATAGAGCTCGAAGAGGCGGGGGACATCAATGCCCTGAGGACAGGGCATGCAACCGCGGCAGGCGGTACAGGGGATAGGCCGGAGCTGGCGGTAGGCATCCCTGACCCGGCCGATGAGCACTTCCTCGGCTACGCTGAGGCTATCGGCCTGGGCGCTGTCGGCCAGGGTTATGTTCTCTTTGAGCTGCTCTAGGGTGCCTCATGTCGACGACGGCAACGGCTATTTCGGGGTGGTTCCAGACCCAGCGCAAACCCCACTCCGCCAGCGAGCGCCTCTGTGGTGCCGTCGCCCACACCTCGGCCACCGACGGCGGCGGTTCCTTAGTCAGCCTGCCTCCCCGCAGCGTCTTCATCTTCAAGGTCACTTAATACAAAGCAAAGCCTGTTCCAGCAGGTGCTCAGCCTCCGCAACCTGTTTCTTGGCCAGGCCAAAACGGACTAGCCTCCCCCGATTCGACGGGGTGGAGAGGCGAAACTTCAGCTGCCACTGGAGGAAGCGGCGTTTTATCTCAGCCGAGCCGATTTCACTGTAGGGTATGGCGAAGTTCCAGACGTTAGCGCTGACCAGCTCGTCCGGAGTCATACCCTGAAAACTACGGCGTTTCCTCTGACCAGTCTTTACCTTCTCTAATCTACTTGTTTGCCCCCCCAGGATGTCACCCAAAAGCATAGTCCTCCACACAGATGTGGAGCTAGAGCTATCCGCCGGATGCCGGACGATAGCTGCTATCAACCTTTCCGTGGTGAAAAAAAGGTCGTAGCGTATGTCGAAGGTATGCCCGCTGACATCAACCAGGGAACCGATAATCTCTTCCGTGATATTGTTACCTCCCCAAAAGTGTGTGCTATCTTAGCTCGTAGTAGAAAATCAGGTTAGCGGAGAATATATCAAGTTCAACCTCACCGGTAAAGCTAATGCGATACATCGTGCGTTGTGCCTTAGCATCGACGTGCTCTTGGACAATGTCTTTCACCGAAATTACCGAGCAACCGACTAGACCACCATCCTCGGAAAACCAAACCGGCATTCTGGCTACCTCGACCGCCTCATCATCAAAGTCGCCGCTATCGAGGTCCCCGTACCACAGCTGCTCAACAATCACCTCGCCAAGATAACCGGGCTCACACCCAATGGGGGCACTGACATCCATATGAATTTCAGCCGCCGGCAGAACAGTGCCCGCAGGAAACACATAAGGGAAAACGAAACTCAAAAAGGCCTTCTTCTGGCCGTTATCCCCGAATAGATAATGGAATAAAGACCTGTTGACATCTCCGTCCGCAGTGACATAGCCCGATTCCCCAGACGTGGAGGTGAGCGCCAATTCGCCGTGGTCAGGCAGCTCCTGCCAAAGGCTGGAACCAACGCCAAGGGGGCACCAGACCTGGGGGAACTGCTTGTTGAGCAGGTAGCCGGCGTTCAGGTCAAAACTGTCGGTAGTGGTCATATTGTTGAAGGCAGCCAGCAGCAGAACGACGCTGTTGGGGAGCGACAACATGGCCGCTTCATGGCCTATGGCCGACCAGCCTATCTCAGTGAGCTGTTCCAGGGCTCCAAAGTAGAGACTACTGGTCCATTCGGCACCGCTATCTATATCGCCGTTGGGGTCGACATCCCGGTCGATATCCCCGTAGGCTAAAAACAGGGAGCTGGTCGAGGTGAGCGCCAAATATACATTGGGCAGCGCGCTGAGGTCATCAATAAAGCTGCCTATATGGCAGGATTCCATCAGGATGCTGAAATAGGTGTCGGGATGGTCGTTAAAGAAACCAACCAGCTCATCGGCCGTGAGCTGTCCGCCACCCAGACTTATTGAGTCTATGCTGCCGTGTCCCACCATATAGACGATGATATGGTTATAGCCGTCATCGCAGAGGTCGGCCAGCAGAGCCAGGACGTCTTCGGGACTGTTTGAGCCGGTCGGCGGCGGCGTTATCTCGAAGGTATTATCCGGAGTAATAATGCTGTCAAACAGCTCCCACATTCGCCAGCAGCTCATCGCCATATCCCAGCTAAGGGTCTCGCCCTCGGCATGGCCGTTAACCACTACCGCCGCCTCGCTGAACTGCTGCTGTTGCGGCGGTGGCACCTGAGGTGGCGGTATCTGGGCCTGGGTGGGGGGACTTACGCCCTGACTGTAGAACCAGTTAGCGCTGTCCCAGTAGGCCGCCTCATCGCATAGCCAGTCGGGCGTCTGGCCGTTTATCTCGGGCCACCACTCCTCCGATGATATCTCCACCCAGCCATCATCTTTCCCCACCAAAATAAAGAGGACATCGTGGGCGTAAAACGCCCCCGGCATCAGGTCAACAAAGAAGAAGTAGCTTTCCTCATCTATCGGCTGTCCCTGACCGCCATGCGGCGCCACGGTGTCACCCGGCTTGAGCGTCTCATCCAGTTTGAAACCGATGGTAGGGCTATTAAGATTGAGAGGCTCTAATACCTCTTCAACCACCCGAACCGCCGCCTGCTCCCGGGTGACCTCCTGGATTAGGGCCAGTACCGTCAACTCAGCGCTAACCGCCTCAGACCATTCACCGGAATCATCACGAACGGCAAAGTAGATAGTGTGCTCACCTTCAGACAGCGCGCTGGTAACGATTGAGTCGGATTCTCCCAGCAGGCCGTCAATACTGGAACTCCACTCGTAGCCGACTACCTGGCCGTCCTTGTCCTTACCCTGCCCGGTGAGGAGGACATCTTCTCCGAGATATACTTGTGATGGTGAAATAGAGCTTATCTCGGCGACCGGCGGCTGGTTGCCTCCCGGTGGCGGAGCCGGCTGGCTGCCTCCCTGACAGGCGGCAATAGTGGTAACGAGCAGCGTCGCCAACAAAGTAACCGTGACTATTCTGATTATCAGACCTGGCCTCATTCCGGCACCTGCGGGTGGAGCGGGAGACGGGACTCGAACCCGCGACAGCCTGCTTGGAAGGCAGGAACTCTACCGACTGAGTTACTCCCGCAGCATTTTGTATTTTAGCCCGAAAAAGCAGGCTTGTAAAGAATAGCCCCTATAGAATCAGCATGGCGTCGCCGAAGCTGTAGAAACGGTATTTCCGGGCTATAGCCTCCTCATAGGCACTGAGAATAAAGTCCTTACCGGCAAAGGCCGCCACCAGCATTAATAATGTCGAGCGGGGCAGGTGGTAGTTGGTTATCAGAGCATCGACCAGGCGGAACTCATAGCCGGGCAGGATGAAAAGGCTCACCCCACCCTTAAAGGGGTCTATATTCGACTCTCTAGCGGCTCGAGCCGCCTCCTCAATGATTCTGACCGTAGTCGTGCCCACGCAGATGACCCTCCGCCCCTCCCCCCTGGCCTTATTCAGGCGATGGGCCACCTCTTCGGTGACGATGCCGTACTCCTCATGTATGCGGTGCTCCAGGGGGTCTTCCTCCCTGACGGGACGGAAGGTATCTAAGCCGACGTGAAGGGTGACGAACAAGAGCTCAATACCCGATTGCTCCAGCTTTTCGAGCATTTGAGGGGTGAAGTGTAAACCGGCCGTGGGGGCGGCCACACTGCCCGGAGCACGGGCGTAGACCGTCTGGTAGCGCTCAGCATTCTCCAGCGGGGTACGTATATAGGGCGGCAGTGGGATTTTGCCCAGTTTGGGCAATAGCATTTCTTGGGGAAAGCGTATTACCTTTATCCCACCCTCCCCTTCCTCGATTATCTCCGCCGAAATACTATCATCGGAATCGCCTATCTCAAGTCTAGCGCCGATAGCCACCCTTTTGGCCGGCTTGAGCAGCACCTCCCAGACGGCATTATCGAGCCTTCGCAGTAGCAAAAGCTCGACCTTGCCGCCGGTTTCGGCCTTCCTTCCCTTAAGCCGGGCGGGGATGACACGGCTATCGTTAAAGACCAAGACGTCGCCGGCCTTCAGATAGTCAACGATATCGGAAAAGTGGCGGTGTTCTACCGAGCCACCAGTGCGGTTTAGCACCATCAGCCGCGAGCTGTCCCTAGGCTCTATAGGAGTCTGGGCGATGAGCTCGGGGGGCAGCTGATAATCGAAATCACTGGTCTTCATTTTCCTAAAAAGTATAACAGTGCCGCCGATGATAAGGCAATTAAGTATTTATACGCTTGAAGCCTTTCTTACGCCTGTGATAAAATTGCTACCAGCTTTAACCTTTAGGAGTCAAGATGAGCCCGGAATCGGAATGGGAGCCCAAGCTGCTCGGTTTCTTGTGCCGCTGGTGCAGCTACGCCGGCGCCGACCTGGCCGGCACTAGCCGCAAGAAATACCCGGCCAACATCAGGATAATCAAAGTCCCCTGCTCAGGGAGGGTCGATTCCCTCTTTATCCTCAAGGCGCTGCGTATGGGCTTTGACGGCGTGCTCGTCTCCGGCTGTCACCCCGGTGACTGCCACTACCAGACGGGTAACTACCGCGCCCGACGCCGCATCGCCATCACCAAGAAGTTTTTGGAGTACCTGGGCGTCGAGCCCCAACGCTTTCAGGCCAGCTGGGTTTCGGCCTCGGAAGGGGGTAAGTTCGCTGAGGTCGTCACCGAAGTGACCAATGGCTTGAAGGAAGTCGGCCCCAACAAGCTGTTCGAAAGAAAGAATAATGGAGCAAAAGCTAAGGCAGGAAGCGAAGGCCCTGCTCGAACAAAAGAAGGTTGACTGGATTGTCGGTTTTGAAGCGGGGAGCCTGAAGTTCACCACCACCCCCCTCATCACCAATGACGTAGCCGACACCGAGCGCCTGGTCATCAACCCCTTTATCACCAACAACCTGGCTAACTTCCTCACCGGGATAAAAGGGCGGGTGGGCATCGTGGCTAAGGGTTGCGAGAGCCGTTCTATCGTCAGCCTGATACAGGACAACAAGATAGCCAGAGAAGATTTGGTCATTCTGGCCGTACCCTGCCCGGGCATTATTGATTTAGCCAAGGTAGAAAAACTGGTGGGCAAAGACCGGGACGAGCTTGAGGATATAACCCGCAACGGCGACAAGGTAAGCGTAAAGGCTAACGGTCAGAAAAAGGAGTTCGGTATTGCCGACGTACTCTTCGACCACTGCCTGGCCTGCGAGCTGCCCACCCCCACCGAATACGATATTCTCCTCGGCGACAAGAGAGAGCCGTCGCCCGACCTTAAGATAAGCGGGCAGGAAATCGCCAAACTTAAAGAGCTAACGCCGGCGGAGAGATGGGCGTCCTGGGAAAAAGAGTTCAGCCGCTGCATCCGCTGCTACGCCTGCCGCAACGTCTGCCCCGCCTGCTTCTGCCAGCGCTGCTTCGTCGAGGAGACCGAGCCGCAGTGGACATTACCCATGCCCCAATGGCCGGATAACCTCATCTTCCAGGTGATACGCAGCATACACCTGGCGGGACGCTGCACCGACTGCGGCGAGTGCGAGCGCGTCTGCCCGGTGAATATACCTTTAAGAAAACTGAGCCGCGAGATGTACGACATCGTCGGCGAGCTTTTCAAGTTCAAGTCGGGCATGGATAAAGACGCCCAACCCTTGATGGCGCACTACGAACAGGAAGAGGCTGAGGATTTATTCAGGTAATGGCTAAGAAGATAAGCAAGAAGGATATCGCCCAGCTGCTCAAAGAATGGAGCCAGCAATTTAGCGTACTGGCCCCGTCCCAAGCCAGCGGCGTGGCCGAGTTAGCCGAGTGGGACGGTAAGGATACCAGCTTTCTGGATTGGTACCGCAACACAGTGGTTCCCCCCAAGGCCAGCTTTTTCCCACCGATGGAAGAGATGTTCCGCTTCAGCAAGGGCGAAGAGGGCTACCAGATAGAGCCGCCCTCTAAGAACGGGCGAAAGCAGCTGCTCTTCGGCGTCCGCCCCTGCGACGCCCGGGCCATGTCAATACTGGATATGACCTTCGAGGACGCCTATAAAGACCCCTACTACCTGGAAAAGAGAAAGAACGCGGTGCTGGTGGGTATGGGCTGCACCAACCCCTGTGAGAGCTGCTTCTGCACCTCGATGGGCACCAGCCCTACCGCTTCTAGCAACGTTGACGTCATGCTCATTGATATCGGCGACGCTTTTCTGGTGGAAGAGGTCACCGACAAGGGCAAAGAGCTTCTGGCTCAGACCAAAAGCTTGAAGGAAGCCGCTGAAAAAGATACCGCCGAAGCCGAGAAGTCCAAGGAAACCTCTTATAATAAGGTAGTTCGCAAACTGGATACCAAGGGTATAAAGGATAAGCTGCTCGAAAGCTTCGAGGACGAGGGATTCTGGAAACAGACGTCTGCCAAGTGCATCAGCTGCGGCATCTGTACCCTGCTCTGCCCCACCTGCTTTTGCTTCGACATCAACGACGAGACGGAAAAAGGCGAGGGCACCAGGTTCCGCAGCTGGGACAGCTGCGGCTTCCCCCTCTACACCAAGATGCCTATGGAGAACCCCCGCAGCGAAAAGTGGCGGCGGGTCAGGCAGAAGGTATGCCACAAATACGAGTTCTACCCCATGGCCTTCGACGTCATCGCCTGCACCGGCTGCGGGCGCTGCATCCGCCTCTGCCCGGTTAACTGGGACATCACCCAAGTGATTGAGAGTGTGCCCGACAAGGTTAAAGGAGCCAAATGACGACCAGCGATATAGATAAGCGCCCCCAGTTTTTCGCCCAGGATAACGTCTATGTGCCTCATATAATGGTTATCGAGAAGATAATCGAAGAAACGCCCAACGTGAGGACCTTTCACTTCAACTTCAAGGACAATGAGCTGGCCAAGAAATTCCGCTTCGAGTCGGGGCAGTTCGGCCAGTATTCCGTCTTCGGCCTCGGCGAAGCCACCTTTTGCATCTCCTCCAGCCCCACTCGCCCCGACCACCTCGAGTTCGCCGTGCAGAGGGTGGGCCGGGTGACTAACGCACTGCATAGGCTTGGCGTCGGCGCCGAGATCGGCTTTAGAGGCCCCTACGGCAACAGCTTCCCCCTCGATGAGCTAAAGGGCAAGAACCTGGTCTTCGTCGGCGGCGGCATCGGTTTAGCCCCACTACGTTCGCTAATCTGGAATGTCATCGATAACCGCGACAAATACAAGAAGGTAGACATTATCTACGGCGCCCGCACTCCCGCCGACCTCTGCTTCAGGTATGATTTGGAGGCGTGGGAAAAAGACAAGACGATAAACATGGTGACTACCATCGACCGCGAAGCCGAGGGCTGGACGGGCAAAGTGGGCATGGTGCCCAATGTTTTGACCGAGGTAGCGCCCTCAGCCAAGGACGCGGTGGCTATCGTCTGCGGGCCGCCGATTATGATACGCTTCACTTTCCCCGCACTGGACAAGCTGGGCTTCACGCCAGCGCAGATGATTACCACACTGGAGAAGCGGATGAAGTGCGGTATCGGCAAGTGCGGGCGGTGCAATATCGGCGATGTCTATGTCTGCCGCGACGGGCCTGTCTTCAGCTACGAGCAGATTAAGGATTTCGTTTCGAGCGAGTATTAGACTAGCGCCCCCTCCATCTGAGCCACTATCTGCTCG
>JASFEJ010000015.1:0-15983 GCA_050124895.1 Dehalococcoidia bacterium | reverse complement strand
AGCGCCTTCTTAAACTTATCCTTAGCCACGAAAGAGGTGTTTATCGGCAGCTGACCGGTGCGCTTTTCGGGGTCGAAGGTGGTCTGGTAAGCCAGCAGTTCCAGCTTTTCCTTGACGAAACCGAGCTGCTGCGAAGCCAGCGCGTCCTTGACCTCCCGCCGCCCCTCGGGAGTAATCATCCGCCCGTCCCGTCCCCCCGGCTGGGTGTAGCCGCGCTCGTCGGCTATCCTCAGGTGATACCTGACCGCCCGCTCACTTAAGAAAATCCCCTCCCCCTCCAGGCGGCGAGCGATAGTGATGGAACCCAGCGGCTCCGAGGACTCGCTTAAGATTTTGAGGATGGCAATCAGTTTACCTTCGGCGTCAGCACCGACAACCTGTTCCATGGCAAACCTCTCCGCTTAAACGGTATAACTTGGGCTATTATACCACGCTTGCCAATAGCTTTTAAGCCCTTTTCCTAGCCGCCTTTGTAGCGGTTGGTAATGGGCAATCTGCGGTCACGCCCGAAAGCCCGCGTGGTTATCTTTATCCCCGGGGGCGCCTGCCGCCGCTTGTACTCGCTGCCGTCCACCAAACGGGCGGCTTTTCTGACCACCGCTTCATCGATGCCGGTGGCGATAATCTCCTCAACGCTCTTGTCTTCTTCGACATAGGCCTTGAGCACGGGGTCGAGTAGTTCGTAGGCAGGCAGGGTGTCGCTGTCTTTCTGCTCGGGCCTCAGCTCCGCCGAGGGCGGCTTATCGATAACCGAAGACGGTACCAACTCTTTACCAGCCCGCTGGTTGCAGTAGCGGGCCAGCTCGTAAACTATGGTCTTGGGCACGTCTTTTATCACGGCAAAGCCCCCGGCCATATCCCCGTAGAGTGTGGTGTAGCCGGTGGCCATCTCGCTCTTGTTGCCCGTGGTCAGCACCAGCCAGCCGAATTTATTGGAAAGCGCCATCAGTATGTTGCCCCTGATGCGGGCCTGAATGTTCTCCTCGGTGACGTCGGGCCTGGTCCCCTTGAAAGCCCCGGCGAGGGTATCGCAGTAGGCCTGAAAGACCTTCTCGATGGGTACGGTCAAAATCTTTATGCCCAGGTTCTTGGCCAACAGCTCGGCGTCGGAGATACTGCCCGGAGAGGAATACCTCGAGGGCATGGCCACTCCCACCACCCCCGTCTTGCCCAGGGCGTCAACGGCGACAGCCGCCACCAGGCTGGAATCTATCCCCCCCGAAAGCCCGACCAGGACTTTTTTAAAGCCGTTCTTGGTAACATAGTCGCCCGTGCCCAGCACCAGGGCGTCGTAGATTTCGGCATAGAGACTCTTCGGCTCAGGCTTTTGGGTGACTATCGAGGGTTTTTCGGTATTAAAGGGTTTTTGGGACAAACTGGCTCGGGTGACCTTCCAGGGCTGGGATTTGGCCGACGACGGCTCTCGGCGCACCTGAGCCTTGGCGGCGAAATCCAGGTCGGCCAATATCATGTCTGCCTCGAACTGCCTGCCCCGGGCCAATAAACGCCCTTTTTCGTCCAGAATCATACTGCCGCCGTCAAAGACCAGCTCGTCCTGCCCCCCCACCAGGTTGTCATAGGCAAAAATGACGGCATTATCTCTAGCCTGTTTGGCTATCATCTTCTCCCGGGCGCTGCCCTTGCCGAAGTGGTAGGGCGAAGCGCTGATATTGACGATAAGCTCCGCCCCCGCCGCGGCCTGGACGCCAGCCGGGCCGTCTTCGTACCAGATGTCTTCGCAGATATTAACGCCGACATTAACGCCGGCGATGGTATAGACAGGGCATCTGTCACCGGGCTTAAAATAGCGGTTCTCGTCAAAGACGCCGTAGTTGGGCAGGAATATCTTGTGGTAAACGTCAACCAGCCGGCCGTCGTGGATGACGGCGGCGGCATTATAGATAGCCTCGTCGGCGTCGGCGAAACCAGCGATAATGGTGATTCCCGCCGAAGCCCCGACCAGCTTTTTTAAGTAGCGTTGGTTTTCGGCGATAAAATGGGGCTTAAAGAGCAGGTCTTCGGGCGGATAGCCGCAGACGGCCAGCTCGGGGAAGGTGAGCAGGTCGGCACCCAAGGCCTTCGCCCGCTTCAATGCCCCCAGCATTTTCCGCAGGTTGCCCTCAAAATCACCAACCGTGGTGTTGAGCTGGGCCATGGCGATGCGCAACCGGCGCGCATCAACCTTCGGCATCATAACCCCCCTGAACTATAGTATGGGCAGGTACTTCTTCAGCTCGTATTCGGTGACCTGGGCTTTGTACTGATTCCAATCTATTTTCTTATTCTCAATAAAAGCCTTAAAAACGTGCTCGCCCAGTGCCTTACGAACTACCTTGCTCTTCTCGGCTAACATTATAGCCTGCAGCAAGCTGGCAGGCAAGACGTCGATGCCCCGCTTTTTCCTTTGCTCCTCGGTCATCGCGTAGACGTTCTCTTCCACCGGCGCCGGCGGCTCCAGCCCTTTCTCGATTCCCTCCAGCCCCGCTGTCAGCATGACGCTAAAGGCAAGGTAGGGGTTGCAGGCGGGGTCGGGAGAGCGGAACTCAATGCGAGTCGCCTTTTCCCGTCCCGGTCGGTATTCGGGGACGCGTATAAGGTCGGAACGGTTACGCCGCGCCCAGGATAGGTATACCGGTGCTTCATAGCCGGGAACCATCCGCTTGTAGGAATTGACCCACTGGTTGGTCACCGCCGTGATTTCGGGGGCATACTTGAGCAAGCCGGCGATGTAGCTCTTGGCTGCCTTGGACAGGTGATACTCGTCTTTGGCATCAAAAAAGGCGTTCTTATCGCCCTTGAAAAGCGACTGGTGCACGTGCATGCCGCTGCCGTTAACGCCGAAGATGGGCTTGGGCATAAAGGTAGCGTAGACACCGTTTTGGATAGCAATCTGCTTCACCACCAGCCGGTAGGTCATCACCTGGTCAGCCATGGTCAGGGCGTCGGTATAGCGCATGTCTATTTCGTGCTGACTGCCGGCCACCTCATGGTGGGAATACTCGACACCGATACCTATCTCCTCAAGAGCCAGCACCGTCTCGCGGCGCAGGTCGGTGGCCATATCCAGCGGGATAAGGTCGAAATAGCCGCCGTGGTCGAGCTGTTCGGTGCTATCGGCGCTCTTGAAATAGAAGTATTCCAGCTCCGGCCCCACGTAGAAGGTATAGCCCAGGTCCGCCGCCCGCTTCAGAGCCTGCTTGAGGACATACCTGGGATCGCCCTCAAAGGGGGTGCCCCCCGGCCTCATGACGTCGCAGAACATTCGGGCTACGGCCCGGTGCTCCTGCGGCCTCCAGGGAAGCAGCTGGAAGCTATCGGGGTCGGGCATAGCCACCATGTCGCTCTCGTCGATACGGGCGAACCCCTCGATTGAAGAGCCGTCAAAACCCATCCCCTCATCCAGTGCCGTCTCCAGCTCCTCAACGGTGATAGCAAAACTCTTGAGCATGCCCAGGATATCGGTAAACCACAACCGGATAAACTTAACGTCGTGTTCCTTAGCCATCTTCAGGACGTAGTCCCTGCCCTCTTCTCTGGTCCTCTTAGCCATTTTTACTCCTCCTTTTTTATCTTTACTAATAGTTATCTCGGTCTATATTGCGTTCTCATCCCGGTCACCGGTGCGCACGCGCACCACGGAATCAACGGGCAGGACGAAAATCTTGCCGTCGCCGGTATTGCCCGTTCGGGCGTTACGGACAATGGAGTTTACAGCCATAGGTACGTCCTCGTCGAGCACCACCAGCTCAATCTTGAGCTTGGGCAGCAAGTCCACGCGGAATTCACCCGCCCGCCACTGCAAGGGCAGCCCTCTCTGTTTACCCCGCCCGCTCACCTCGCTGACGGTCATGCCGAAGTAGCTGTTCTCTTCGAGAGCTTTCTTGACCGCATCCAGCTTTTCCTCACGGATGATAGCCTCTATCTTCTTCATCGCAGCAGACCTCCGTAAGCTCTCTCGCCGTGCTGCGAGATATCCAGCCCCAGCGCTTCCTCGGTTTCATTTACTCTCAGGCCGATGGTAACATCCACCAGCTTACCTAGAACCCAGGTCGCCCCGAAGGCGAAGGCACCCACAGAAACGACGCCGACTAGCTGCTTGACAAGCTGCATGGCGTTGCCCAAGAGCAGCCCATCAGCCCCACCGGCATTGACCGCCACTGTGGCGAAGATGCCCGTGGCCAGAGCGCCCCAGATGCCGCCCAAACCGTGGCAGGCAAAGACATCCAGCGAATCGTCGAAGCCCAGCTTCATCTTCAATAATAGCATACCGTAGTAAGAGATGATAGCCGCGATGCCGCCGATGGGTATGGCCGCCAGCGGCGAGACGAAGCCGGCCGCCGGCGTAATGGCCACCAGCCCCACCACCGCCCCGGTTACCGTGCCCAGGACGGTCGGCCGGCGGTGCAGCCAGCTAATCACCATCCAGGTGAAGGCCGCCATCGCCGCCGAGATATTAGTGGCGACAAAGGCGCTCGAAGCCAGGCCCCCTGAGGTCAGGGCGCTGCCGGCATTAAAGCCGAACCAGCCGAACCAGAGCAGCCCTGCGCCGAGCACAACCATGGGGATATTGCCCGGCTCCATAGCCTCCTGAGGAAAGCCCCGCCGCCGCCCCAGAAGCAAGACCAGTGCCAGGGCCGAAACACCAGCGTTGATGTGGACGACAGTGCCGCCGGCGAAATCGAGGGCGCCCAGGTTAAGCAGCCAGCCGCCGTCCCCCCAGACCCAGTGCGCCACCGGGCAATAGACCACCGTCAGCCAGAGAGCGGAGAAGATGAGCAAAGAGCTGAACTTTATCCTCTCCACCACGGAGCCCGTAATCAGGGCGACTGTGATTATGGCGAACATCGCCTGGAATATCATAAAAGCCAGGTGAGGCACGGTGGTGGCATAGACCGATGACGGATCCTGCCCCACACCCATCAGCCCCAGGAAGTTAAAGCCGCCGATAAAGCCGCCGTGGTCAGTACCGAAGCTCAGGCTGTAGCCATAGAGCACCCAGAGTACACCCACCAATCCCAGAGCCACAAAGCTCATCATGATGGTGGAAAGAATGTTCTTCCGCCGCACCATACCGCCGTAGAACAGTGCCAACCCCGGCGTCATCAGCATCACCAGCGCCGAAGAAAGCAGGAGCCAGGCGGTATCACCAGAACTTACGGGCATAAGCAACCTCCTTCACCTTTTCCTCCATTGTAGCCCGTAAATGTTTCCAGCAGATTACAAACGTGTTAAATTATGGTTACAGGGGGTAGCTAGCGGCTCTTCTTGAAGCGGTAGCCGACGTTGCGCACCGTCTCGATAAAGGTGTGGGTGGCGTCTTCGATTTTGCTGCGGAGCCTTCTTACGTGCACGTCCACCGTGCGGTCGCCGCCGTAGTAGTCATAGCCCCAGACCTGGTCGAGCAGCGCCTCGCGGCTGTAGACGCGCCCGCTGTTAACCGCCAGTAATTTAAGCAGCTCGTACTCCTTGAAGGTAAGCTCGATTATCCTTCCCTCCAGCGTCACCTCGCAGCGAGCCAGGTCAATGAGCAGGCCGTCACACCTGATTAGCTCGCCGCTGGCGCCGTTCTGGACTATGTTGAGCTGCCGCTTTACCCTTAAGGCCAGCTCGCGGCCGTCGTAAGGGCTGAGCAGAAAATCGTCGGCATCAATAGCGTCGAAATCGTCCAAAGCTTCCCGGCCCACCAGGGCGATAAGGGGCAGCCTTTTCTTCTCCTTGAACTCACCGATAAGCCCCAGAGTGCGGGCGGTGGTGAAGTCGTCCTGCACCTCGACCAGGACCAAATCGGGGCGGTAGGCGACTATCTCCTCTTCAAGCCCATCGCCGTGGGAAACAATGGAGCAGGCCAAGCCGTTGCGGGCAATCTCGGAGCGCAGCCCGGAAACCGACTCGCTTTCTTGAGCTATAACCAGTACGCGCCACATTATTCTCCCCTTTAGTAGGCATACAGCCTGCCGTAAGGTCGCAGCCAGCGCGGGAAAAGTTTCACGAAATCGCGCTGCATTATTTCGTCGGCGTTATAGCCGAAGTGTCCGGCGAACTCGCCGACCAGCGATTCTAAAGCCTCACGGTCGCTATCTTCCAGCTCGGCGACGCCGACCTCCTTGCCCAGCTGGTGCTCCTCGACGCTCCCCCTTAAGTATATCACGCCGCCGTGCATGCCCGTGCCGATGAAGCGGGCTTTGTGGGGCTCGCCCTCGGCCAAGGTCAGGCCGAGCAGGACCATAACGCCCCCGGCCATATACTCCCCGGCGAAGTCCTGGGCGGTGCCACCGATAACCAGCGCCGGCTTCCGCCCCTCGTATTCCTTCATGTGGATGCCGGCCCGGTAGCCCACGTCCTCGCGGACGAAGATTTTACCGCCTCTGGCCGCCAGCCCGATGATATCGCCGGCGTGCCCGTGAATAATGATTTCGCCCTCGTTCATGGTATTGCCGCAGCCGTCCTGGGCGTTACCGCGGACGGTAATCCGGGGCCCGTTCATAAAAGCCCCCAGGTCGTTGCCCGGAGTGCCCAATATCTCGATTTCCACGGGCACGTTGAGGTCGGTGCCGATGTATCTTTGCCCGTAGACGTTGCGCAGCTCGATGCGGCGGGTGCCGTTGCTGATGGCCCCCCGCAGCACGTCGTTGAGGTCGCGGTAGTAAACGCCGCTGGCATCTATCTTGACTATGGTGTTCTTCTTGTTCGACATTAACTTCCGGCCATCCTTACTCCCAGTATTTCCAGCTCGGTATCGGTCAGGCCCACGCCTCTAAGGTGTAGGCGGTTGCCGCGCAGGCTCTCGATAGCGTTGACCCCCAGCCCCCCCAGTATATCCTTAAGCTCGATGCTCCAGCCCCGGAGCAGGTTGGCCAGCCGACGGGCGCCGATGTCGGGGTTGACCCGCTTGGTCAGGCGAAGGTCAGTGGTGCATAAGCCCCAGGCGCACTTGCCCGTGTGGCACTGCTGGCAGACGTGGCAGCCCAAGGCGACCAGGGCAGCCGTACCGATATAGACAGCGTCGGCACCTAAAGCGATGGCTTTAGCCACGTCGCCGCTGTTCCTGATGCCGCCGGAGACGACGACGGAAGCCTGGTTGCGTATGCCTTCCTGACGGAGGCGCGTGTCCACCGCCGCCAGGGCCAGTTCAATGGGGATGCCCACGTTATCGCGGATAATCTTGGGCGCCGCCCCGGTAGAGCCGCGAAGCCCATCGAGTACGATGATATCGGCGCCGCCCCGTACCATGCCGCTGGCAATGGCCGCCGAGTTGTGGACGGCGGCAATCTTGACCGAGATGGGCTTGGTATAGTTGGTCGCCTCTTTAAGGGCGTGGATGAGCTGCGCCAGGTCTTCGATGGAGTAGATATCGTGCTGCGGGGCGGGGGACAGTGCGTCCGTCCCCTCGGGAATCATGCGTGTTAACGATACCTCGGGGCTTACCTTCTCACCGGGCAAGTGCCCGCCGATGCCGGGCTTGGCCCCCTGCCCGATTTTGATTTCGACCACGCTGCCCGCGTTCAGATAGTCGGCCTGGACGCCGAAGCGCCCAGAAGCCACCTGGACGATGGTATTTTTACCGTATCTATAGAGGGTGGGGTGAAGACCCCCCTCCCCCGTGTTCCACAAGGTGCCCATCTCGGTGGCGGCTCTGGCCAGAGAGGTATGCACGTTGAGGCTCACCGCCCCGTAGGACATGGCGGCGAACATTATCGGCACCTCTATTTTGACCTGAGGAGTCATTTTTGTTTTCAGTTTTTGGTTCTTATCGTCGATATCGAGCTTATCTGGTTTCCTTCCTAACCAGGTGGTCAGCTCCATGGGCTCGCGCAGAGGGTCGATGGAGGGGTTGGTCACCTGGCTGGCGTTGAGCACCAGGTGGTCCCAGTAGATGCGCTGCCCCTTGTCGTCGCCCATGCCGGTGAGCAATACCCCACCCGTCTCCGCCTGCTTTAAGATATCCTCGACGACCTCGGGTCGCCAGTTAGCGTTCTCGCGGTATTCCTGCGGGTTGCGGATGATGGTCAGCGCCTGCGTCGGGCAGAAGAGCTCGCAGCGGTGACAGCCGACGCAGTTCTCGGAACGGCTCTTGACCTCGTCGTCCTCGGCGTCGTAGTACTGGGCGTCGAAGGTGCACTGGTTGACGCAGACCTTGCAGTTGATGCAAAGGTCGGGGTCCCGCTTTATCAAAAACTTAGGCGCTAAATACGTCTTCATCTTCTCATCCTCCCTACATCCTTATCGGTATGCCCTTTTGGGCCAGGTATTGCTTGATATCGTTGATGGAGTAGGTGCCGTAGTGAAAGATACTGGCGGCGAGGACGGCGTCCGCCTTACCCTCGACTAAAGCCTTATAGAGGTCTTCGGGGGCACCAGCGCCGCCGCTGGCCACTACCGGTACTGTGACCGCCTCCGATATCAGCCGGAGGAGCTCCAGGTCATAGCCAACCTGGGTACCGTCGGCGTCAATGCTGTTGACCACTATCTCACCCGCCCCCAACTCCACCGCCTGGACCGCCCAGTCCACGGCGTCCTTGCCGGTGGGCCTTCCCCCATCCGCACCGGTATGAGTATGTATCTCCCAGCGCGGCGGTTTTTCGCCGGGAACGCGCTGGGCGTCCATGCCCAGAACGATACACTGACTACCGAA
The DNA here is from genome assembly GCA_050124895.1 of Dehalococcoidia bacterium. Classification (GTDB taxonomy): domain Bacteria; phylum Chloroflexota; class Dehalococcoidia; order Dehalococcoidales; family BS750m-G39; genus E44-bin88. Next base: position 7,351 of record JASFEJ010000015.1, on the reverse strand, counting down.
CTTCTCCGCCCCTTTGGTTATAAGCTCGGGGTTCAGAACAGCGGCAGTATTGATGGAAACCTTATCGGCTCCGGCTTCCAGCATCGCCCGCATATCCGCCACTGTTCTCAGTCCACCACCCACCGTAAGCGGGATAAAGACCTGGTCGGCAGTGCGCTTAACTACCTCCAGCATGATGTTTCGCTCCTCGCTGGAAGCGGTAATATCATAAAAGACCAGCTCATCGGCGCCCTGTTGGTTATAGAAGGCCGCCAGTTCCACCGGGTCGCCAGCGTCGCGATGCTCGCGGAACTTGACGCCCTTGACCACGCGCCCGGCTTTGACGTCCAGGCAGGGGATAATCCGCTTGGTCAACATTTTATTTCGCCTCCGCGGCGGTCAGCCTGGCCTCGGTCTTCAGTCGGCCGATAACCGGCTCGCCGCCCATGGGTATCCAGGCCTTGTCCAGCTCGGGAGAGATAAGGCGTATGGCCGATTCCTCTGAGGAGATGTAGAGCATATCGCCCTTTTCGCCAACGGTGAGAGGTCGCAGCCTTATTCGGTCGGTAAGCCCTATCATCTCGCCGTGGCGGGCGATGATGACGGCGAAGGGCCCGTTTAAGAGCAGGCTGGCGTAGACCTGACGCAGCGCCCGCATCAGTTCCTGCTCGTCTTTAGGCATACGCTCGATACTATCCCAGAAAGGCGGCGCCAGTACCTTTGCCGTTATCTCCAGGGGGAGATGGTGCTTACGCATCAAGAGGTCGACGGCGTAAGCCACCACCTCGGTGTCGGTCTGCATGGTGCAGTGATAGCCGAACTGCTCCAGGTAACGGCGGTTGATGCCATACGAGGAGATTTCGCCGTTATGCACCACCGTCCAGTCCAGTATGGAGAAGGGGTGCGCCCCACCCCACCAGCCCGGGGTGTTGGTCGGGAAACGCCCGTGTGACGTCCAGAGATAGCCCTGGTACTGCTCCAGGCAGAAGTAGTCGGCGATGTCCTGGGGGTAGCCCACGCCCTTAAAGACGGCCATGTTCTTGGCGCCGGAGAAGACGAAGCTATCGCCCATCTTGGTGTTGATGGCCATCACTCGGTCGACGATGTAGTCGTCCTCGGCCATCCCGCTTAAGCGATCTGGTTTTATGTCAAGAAAGTAGCGCCGCACCAGCGGCGGGTCGCTAATCTGGGGAATGGGCTGCGTGGGCACCTCTTCCTCGGCGACCAGCTTGAAGTTCTCCTTGATATAGGCCTCGGTATTCTGCCGCCCTTTCGGACTCAGATACATGATATGGAAGGCATACTGGTCGGCATAGTCCGGATACAAACCATAGACGGCGTAGCCGCCGCCCAGCCCGTTGCCGCGGTCGCGCATGTTGGCCGTAGCCTTAATAACGCCCTCACCGGAAAAACACCGCCCCGATATATCCATGGCGCCGAATATGGAACAGGCGTCGATGACCTTATTATCGTTTCGAGGGTTATTTATCTCTCGGATATTTCTCATTACTATTCTCCAGCCGTAATCCCAGTCGCCAGTCGGGCGCGCCAGACCTCCTCAGGCAGCGAAGCCAGTCCGAATTCGTCGCTGACCAGCTCATCCTTAAAGCCGTCGACCTTCACCTTATCCTTCATCAGGTTGTAGATTATGCCCGACTTCTCGATATCGCCGGCCAAGACCAGGCCCGTAACCAGCCCGTCCTTCAGTATTATTTTTTTGTAGATGCCATCGGCACGCTTGATAATAACGTCGTAGCCCTTATCGGGCGCATTCACCATCCCCGCCGAGACGATATCCACCCCGAAATATTTAAGTGAGTTCATGGCCGTGCCGCCCTGGTATTCCGCCTTGGTCCCGGCCATATTCTGCCCGGCTACCCTGCCCCCGACATAAGCGTTGGGCCAGACGGGGGTGACGCGGTTCTCGCCGAAGACGAAGTCGTAGGCCTCGGCAACATCACCGCAGGCATAGACATCGGGCATTGATGTCAGCATCGTTCTGTCGACGATTATGCCCCGGTTGGTCTTGAGGCCGACGGCCAGCTCTAATCTGGGCGTCACGCCGATGGCGACCACAATTAAGTCAGCGGCAATCGCACGTCCGTCGTCGAGAATAGCGCCGTCGACAGCCGATTTGCTTTTATTTATCTTAGCCACGGTATGGCCGGTTATAATCTCGACACCGGCCTCGACCAGAGCCTTTGCCTCCAGTTCGGCGCCTTCCTCGTCGAGTATGGTGTTCAGTATCCAGTCCTTCATCTCAACGATGGTGACCTTAACCCCCCGCTTCACCAGCGCCTCGGTGGCGCTGACGCCGATAAGCCCGCCGCCGATGACCAGCGCCTTAACCTCTTCCGCACGCTTACTCAAGAACTTGTCGATGGCCTTAGCGTCGTCGAGCCTGGTGAAGGTGAAGATGTTTTTGGCATCGCCGCCTTCCATCTTGGGCACGATGGGTGAGCCGCCCGTGGCCAGCAGCAGCTTTTGCCACTCCAGCCTTTTGCCATTCTGCAGCTTGAGGCTGTGCCCGCTGAAATCGATTTCCGATACCTTCTCGCCGAAGAGCGTCTGGATGTTATTCTTTTCGTAGAAATCGGCGGGGCGGTAGAGCATTCTTTCCAGGGGGCGTCCCTCGAATAAATGCTCCGAGATAAGCGGGCGCGAGTAGGCGGGATAGGGCTCGTCGGAGACGATAGCCATCGTCCCCGCGCTATCCAGCTCGCGGATGGCTTCGGCGGCGCCGATGCCTCCCGCCGAGTTGCCGATTATGAGGTATTTAATCTTATCTGTCTTGGCCATTATTAAAGCGCCATCCTGATAAAGTTATCGTATATCTTCAAGCCCACCTCCCCGCTCTTCTCGGGGTGGAACTGGGTGGCAATCAGGTTGTCCTTAGCAATAACGCTGCAAAAGGTTACGCCGTATTCCGTTTCTCCAGCCACCAGCCCCTTATCCTCGGGCTCGACGTAATAGCTGTGCACGAAGTAGAAGTTAGCGCCGTCGGCTATCCCCTCAAAGACGGGGTGCTCTATCTTCTGCTTTAATTGGTTCCAGCCCATGTGCGGCACTTTTAAGCCCGGGGCGAACTTGCGCACCTTGCCGGGGATTATTCCCAGGCACTGGTGGTTGCCGCCCTCTTCGGTGTCGCTGAGCAGCACCTGCATACCGATACAGACGCCGAGGAAGGGCTTGCCCCCGGCCACAAACTGCCGGATGGGCTCGTCCAGCCCCTGCTGCCTTAAACTGGTCATGGTGTCGGCCGCCGCCCCCACCCCCGGCAGTATCACTGCCCTGGCCTTTAATACCTCGGCCGGGCTGGTGGTTACCTTAGCCTCATGGCCCAAACGGCTGATGGCGTTCACCACGCTGCGCAGATTACCCGCGCCGTAATCGATTATGGTAATCATCTAAGTCTTCCTTAAATAACTAACGGGTCAGTTGACCACGGTGACCTCAACCACGTTCTCCCGGGCGATAGCCACCTCGTCGCCATTCTTACGCACAAAGACGTGCATCAGCCCCAGCACCTCGTACTGCCCGTTGGCCAGGGTGGTGGTGTCCCACCTTACCGGGAAGTTCGCCTGCTTGTCCATGGACTCGCCAATCTTAATCCAGGTACCCGTTTCCTTCTGGCGGTAGTACCAGGGGTTGACCACGCGCAGGATGGGCCCGTTAAGCCCCAGTGCCTTTAGCTCTTTGGCCAGCAGTTCTTCGTCGAACTCCTCCCGCAGGAGTACGCTGCCCGAGTACTTTTTAATTACTTCCGAAGGCACGATATAGTGCGGTCCCCAGTTGTACGACATGATACACCTCCCCGTATTTATTGCTTTACCGGACTGGTAACGGTTTCCGGTTCCTCGACATAGATAAGGGCCTCGTTAGGGCAATTAGCCACACAGGCGGGAATCTCCTCTCCCTGGCAGAGGTCGCATTTCAGCGCCTTCTTTTGCTCCCTATCCTGCCTTATCGCCGCCAGCGGACAGACCAGAACGCAGGTCCAGCAGCCGATACACTTATCCTCGTCCACCGTCACCAGACGGCTCTCCGGGTCGCGCTGCAACGCACCGGTAAGACAGGCCTGAACGCAGGGGGCGTCATCGCACTGCTGGCAGCGCACCGAAAGCGAGACCACCCCCCTCTCATCCACCCGCAGGCGGGGCAGGGGTGGCGTATTCTTCTTGAACGCCCTGACCAGGTCGGCGGTGCCGGCGTGCTGCAGCTGGCAGTAGACCTCGCAGAGGCGGCAGCCGATACAGACCTCTTCCTTAACGTAAACCCTCTTCATATTATACCCCTTAATTTACGGCAAGCGGCAACCGCTTGCCGCTTACATTATGCTACCATGATTCTGAACTGCCTGTCAAACTGTCTATCAATACACTAAAGCAGGCGGCAACGGTTTGTCAACACCCGACTGGGTTTAGGACCTTTATTTTAGAAGCGGTCTATTTGAAATCAGGCTGAATCGTGCTATACTGAACGGGACTGCTTGAAAGTGTAGGAGGTCACCTATGCCGGACTATGCAGCTTTGAAGAAGAAGGTAGACGAACTGGCGGCAAGGGATTGGGATGAAAAAGCCATCGAGGCTAGAGTCAGGAAGCTGGCTAAGGAAGGTATTCCCAAGAAGGAACTCGACCCGAAGGAGCTACTGGCTAACAAAGAGCCATTCCTCGACGGCCTGCAACGGCGGGCTGAGGAACATAACTTCATGCTCAAGAATTGCGCCCAGGCCACAGCCCTTACCCTGATGGAAGGATTCGGCCTGGGTAATATGGAGATAATCCAGGCCTTAACCCCCTTCCCCGGCATCGGCGGTACCGGCGGGATATGCGGCGGTATCACTGGCTCACTGATTACCTTCGGGCTCTTCTTCGGCAGCGATGACCCGCTGGACTATGCGGCTAAGGGCAAAACCATAAGAATCGCCCAGAGATTCATTGCCCTTTTCGAAGAGACATTTGGGTCCAGGCAATGCGCTAACATATTAGAACGCGTGACCATCGGATTCAGGATAAACCCCGGGGAGAGCGACGAGGCTATGGCGACCTTCGCCCAAGAAAAGGGGTTTGAGAAGTGCGGGCTGGTTCCGGGGACAGCCGTCAGGCTGGCCGCCGATATTATTATCGAAAGCATGCCGAAATAAAGGCCTTCCCTCCTGCCTCCTTCGTGCCTATTAAAACGATGAACCCATACGAATACCTCAGAGATAGTTTCCCAGCCAACCTGCAGCTCAAGAAAACGACCCGGCACTGGTCACACTACCTGGTGGACTTCCACACCGCCTGCCCCACCATCCACGATAAGAACAACACCGTGCTGGGTGAATACTTCCAGCCGAGGGGAACCAAAAACGCCCCGCTGGTGGTGTTGCTGCACGGCATCGGTGACCTGAGCGTAATTCCCTGCAAGATGCTGGCCAAGGTTCTGGCTAAGAAAGGGATGGCCAGCTTCGTTGTTTATTCGGTGATGCACTCCAGCCGTATGCCCGCCGATGTCATTAGGCGCTTCCCCCACCTCACCCAGCAGGAATGGTTCGAAAGCCACCAGATTTCGGTTGTCGACCTTTTACAGGTGATTGACTGGGCGGAGAGCCGGGACGAGCTCAATGCCGCCAAGATAGCCGCCGTGGGCATCAGCTTCGGGGGCTTTATCTCGTCAATAGCCATGGGGGTAGACAAGCGCATCAAGGCGGCTGGGCTTATCGTCAGCGGGGGCAACAGCACCAAGATAGGCTGGGAGACCAGAGCCAGCGATTACAACAAGGGGCGCACCCAGACTAAAGAGGGATATAAACGGACCCTGAAAATCTACATGGAATACCTGGCCAGGGTGGAGGAAAAGGGACTGGAAAAGGTTGACCCTCCCCAGGAAAGCTTCTGGATAGACCCCATGACCTTCGCCCACCGCCTACGGGAGCGCCCGGTGCTGATGATTAACGCCCACTGGGACCAGGCTATACCCAAAGAAGCCACCATTGATTTCTGGGAAGCGGCCGGCCGGCCGCCCATTTCCTGGCTGCCAGCCACCCACCCCACCATCTGGCTGTGGTACCCTATAATACGCGGCAAAATCGTCCGTTTCCTAGAGAGCGTGTTTAATACAGAATAACCTCTAAGGTAAGATAACTTGTTAGTTGAGCTGAGAGTTAAAAACCTGGGCATCATTGAGGACATGAACTGGAGGCTCGGTGAGGGCCTGAACGTTATTACCGGTGAAACCGGTGCCGGCAAGTCACTGGTCATCGACGCCGTGGAGCTGTTGTTGGCCGGCAAAGCCGACGAGGAAGTCATCCGCCACGGCGCCGACCAAGCCCAAATCGAGGGGGTCTTTAGCCTACCCCTAAAAGAAAACCTGGTCTCCCTCCGAGAGTTGCTGGCCGAAAAAGAGTTGAGCGACGAGGACACCCTGGTCATCGACTGCCAACTCCGCCGAAAAAGCCCCGGCGTCATCAGGGTAAACGGCCACGCCGTGCCCAAGGCGTTCTTACGCCAGCTCGGGGGCCTGCTGGTCGATATTCACGGCCAGAGCCAGCACCTCTCCCTCTTCGACAGCCGCTCCCACCTCGACTTTTTGGATGCTTACGCGCATACGATAGAACTGCGGCAGGACTTTAGCGCCAAGGCTAAAGAACTAAATAAGGTAGAACAGGAGCTCAAAACCCTGGAAAAAGACGAGCAGGAGCGCGCCCGCCGCGAGGAGTTCCTGCGCTTCCAATTAGAGGAGATAAGCCGCGCCCAGCTCAAAGAGGGCGAGGAAGCAGAGCTGGAAAGAGAGCGGGATATACTCGCCTCCGCCGAAAAGCTGAAAACGATATCTTACGAAGCCTACCGCGCCCTCTACGAGGAAGAACCGGGCCGGGCGGTGCCGGCGCTGGACAGGCTCAACGAAGCCGCCCAGGCGCTAAAAAAGCTGGCCGAAATCGACCCGTCACTCAAGGAACAGCTCGACTTCCTCGAAGAAAGCATCGAGAGGCTTAACGAGACCGCCCGCAGCCTCCGGGCTTACAGCGACAACTTGGAATACGACCCCAACCGCCTCGAAGAGATGGAAGCGAGGCTGGAGCTAATCCGGGGACTCAAGAGAAAATACGGCCAGACCATCAGCCAGGTATTGGCTTATTCAACCAAGGCGCAAAGGGAGCTGGACGAAGTCTCCGGCTCCGCGGAAAAAAGCGCCCAACTAAAGGAGACCGCCGCCGCCCTTAAAGAAGAGATGGGACAAACGGCTAAGCGGCTTTCGGGAGAGCGCGTCCAAGCCGCCAAAAAGCTGATAACCGAGGTCAAAAAGGAGCTTAACGAGCTGAATATGTCTCAGGTTGAGTTCCAGGTATCCATAACCCGGGAAAAAGATGAAGACGGCCTTCCCCTCCCC
>JASFEJ010000014.1:0-16078 GCA_050124895.1 Dehalococcoidia bacterium | reverse complement strand
TGGGCCTGCAAGCTATTTGTTCTGTCTGCCAAAACGGAGATAGTTGTTGACGGCGCTCAGTATATCAGAGTCATTAAAGGGTTTCTTCATAACACCAAATGGTCCATAGGTTAGAGCTTCCATCATTAAATCGCTATCCGGATAGCCGGTGATGATTATGACTGGTAACCCGGGCTTTGACTTTCTTATTTGTTTAAATAGTTCGGCCCCATCTATTTCTGGCATCTTCAGGTCAAGTAAGACTAGGTCGTAATCCTGCCCTTTAATCAATTCCAGTCCCTTAAGGGATTCGCTGGCGGTGGCTATCGTATGTCCTGCCTCCTCCAAGGTGTCCCGAAAGAGGGAACAAATCGTTTCATCGTCATCAATGACAAGGATTTTGGCGGCTGCTTCTGGCGAGCTTTGACTCAGCCAGACATCGATGGCGGCTTTGTCGAATCTCCATTGGTGTCCGACCTTCGTCGATGGTATGGTGTGTTTGTCCAGCAACCTGTATATTGTTCTTTTGGTGACCCGTAAATAGTCGGCCACTTCTTCTAGGGTCATTAGTTTTGCCACCCATTCCTCCTCGGTTCCGTTTCTTAACTGACTTCGGGATTGAGAAATTATACATTACCAGTAATTACTATTCGCCGTTTGGCTAAGGTATTACCGTCAACTAGAGTACATTCGAGTCAACAAAAAGTCAATACCCCTGATGAAATTGCTGTGGAGAGATAAGGCAGATAAAAAGTAGTTAATCAGTATTTCAATAATTATCGAGTTCTTATGAAAAGCACCCAATATGGGGGATAATTTTTGGGAAAACAGACTCATGACCTGGCAGTGATCAGAATCTAGCCTGACTGTGGGTGGTGATAAAAAAAAGTGGCAGCGGGTGGATTCGAACCGCCGACCAAAGGCTTATGAGTCCTCTGCTCTACCACTGAGCTACGCTGCCACGGGCAGAATAATATAGCACGCTTAGCTTTGCGGTGTCAATTCCAACGAAGGTTTTTCTGACGTGGGTTTTTGTTCCCACCCCACCTTGTTTTGCGAAAGTGTAGTTGTCCCAACCCAGCCCGCCCTAATGAGTAAACTCCTTAATCTGTAGGACACCTTACCCCGCCCCACTCAAAAAATTTCTTGACGCTAACGGAAGCGCTCTGTTAAAATCCACTCGGTTACCCCTCTTTTTTTGCAGATTAGTTTCAAGCACTAGCAAGGGAGGTTTGTTATGGCAGTCGACTACAAGAAGGAAGGCCGAATCGCTATTTTCACCATCAATCGCCCTGAGGCAATGAACGCCCTGAACATGGCGACGATGGCGGAGCTGCGAGAGACGCTGACCAAATTCAGAGATGATGACGAGGTCTGGGTCGGCATCGTTACCGGCGCCGGGGAAAAAGCCTTTTGCGGCGGCGCCGACATTAAGGACACACTGCCCTTTATGAAGGAGCACGGCAGAGACCCCTGGGCGATGCCCGCCAGCATAATGCGGGGTCTGGAGCTATGGAAGCCGCTGGTGGCCGCCATCAACGGCATGGCGCTGGGTGGGGGGCTGGAGCTGGCTCTGGCCTGCGACATCAGGATTGCTGCCGAGGGCGCTCGTTTGGGAACGCCCGAAGTGACGCTGGGACTGATACCGGGGTGGGGGGGGACGCAGCGTTTGCCGCGGGCCATTCCCCAATGCCAGGCGGCCGAGCTATTGCTTACGGGCAAGCTGATAGACGCCCAGGAAGCCTACAACATGGGTCTGGTGAACCAGGTCGTGCCCCAGGCCGAGGTCTTGTCCACGGCCAAGGAGTGGGCTCAGGCTATCTGCAAGGCGGCGCCGCTGGCGGTGAGGGCGGCTAAAGAGGCCATGCTCCGGGGCTGTGATATGACTTTAGAGGACGGCCTGAGGCTGGAGAACGCGCTGGTGGCCTCTGTTATGGCTACCGAGGACTTCACCGAGGGCACCACGGCTTTTGTCGAGAAGAGAAAGCCTAACTACAAGGCAAAATAATAAACTTAAGGAGAGGAGCCTATAATATGGAAATCAAGAAGGTCGGGGTGGTGGGCTGTGGCTCTATGGGCGCGGGTATAACCCAGCTTTGCGCTCAGTCGGGCTTTCAGGTGGTGGTATCGGAGATAAACGATGAGTTATTAAAACGCGGGCTGGGCTTTATCGACAAGACGCTGGCCCGCAGCGTGGAGAAGGGCAAGCTGGAACAAAAGGATAAGGACGCCATCATGGGTCGCATCAAGGGCACCACCAGCACCAAGGACTTCGCCGACTGTGACCTGGTCATTGAGGCTGCTATCGAGAACCTGGACTTGAAGAAGAAGATATTCGCCGAGCTGGACGGTATTCTGGGTAAAGATGCCATATTGGCCACCAACACCTCCTGCCTGTCCATCATCGACATGGCCATAGTGACCAAGCGGGCGGACAAGGTGGTGGGGCTGCACTTCTTTAACCCGGCGCCGATTATGAAGCTCCTCGAAATCGTGAGGACCATCGCCACCAGTGAGGAGACGATGGCGGCCAGCCAGGAGTTCGGTAAGAAACTGGGTAAGACCACCGTTGTCGCCAAGGACGCCCCGGGCTTTATCGTCAACCGTCTCTGGATACCCTTCATGCTCCATTCTATCAAACTCTACGAAGAAGGGGTCGCCAGCCGCGAGGATATCGATAACGGCATCCAGCTGGGCCTGAACTACCCGATGGGCCCGCTGACCCTTTCCGATATGGTGGGCATCGACGTGGTCAAGTTCGTCGCCGACGCCCTCTACGAACAGCTTAAAGACCCGCGCTACATCACGCCGACGCTGGTGGACAAGATGGTGGCGGCGGGGTGGCTGGGACGCAAAACGGGTAAGGGTTTCTACGACTACAGCAAGTAGCCTAACATTTTGAATAAGAATTTAGTTTAGCCAGGTTAGAAGGAGGCACTTTTATGACCGAGGTGGTAATCGTCAGTGGGGTGAGAACGGCCATAGGTAATTACGGGGGTTCACTGCAGGCTGTCCCCGCGGCCAAACTGGGTAGCATCGTCATCAAAGGGGCGCTAAAAAAGGCGGGCTTGAAACCCAAGGGAGATGCCAGCTACGCCCCGGAGTCACTTAAAGGTGAGGGGCTTATCGAACTGGAGAAGAAATACGCCGATTGGGACGATTCGCTGCGGGAGGTAGCCGTTGACGAGGTTATTATGGGCAACGTCATTCAGGGAGGGCAGGGGCAAAATCCGGCCCGACAGGCTTCGATATACGCCGGCGTTCCCAAGGAAATAAATGCCTACACGGTGAACAAGGTCTGTGCCTCCGGTATGAAGGCGGTGGCGCTGGCCACCCAGTCGATAAAAGCCGGCGATGCCGAGATTATCGTCGCCGGCGGCATGGAGAACATGAGCGCCGTGCCTTACTACGCGCCCAATATGCGCTGGGGCGCTCGCATGTTCAATACCCAGATGGTGGACGGCATGGTCCACGACGGTCTCTGGGAGATATTCTACGACTACCACATGGGCCTGACCTCGGAGAATATTGCCGAGAAGTACGGCATCAGCCGCGAGGAGCAGGACAAGTTCGCCCTGGAGAGCAACAACCGCGCCCTGGCGGCGACCAAGAACGGCATCTTCCGCCAGGAGATTGTGCCCGTCGAGGTCAAGGTCAAGAAAGAGATGAAGCAGTTCGACACCGACGAACACCCCAGAGAGACCTCTATGGAGCTTCTGGGTAAGTTGCCTGCGGTATTCAAGAAGGACGGCGGTGTTACCGCCGGTAACGCCTCGGCGATAACCGATGCCGCGGCGGCTTTGGTGGTCATGTCGGTGGATAAGGCTAAAGAGCTGGGCTTGAAACCGATGGCTAAGGTCAAGTCCTACGCCGCGGGCGGCGTCGACCCCGCCTACATGGGTTTGGGTGTGATACCGGCCACTAAGAAGGCGCTTAAAATAGCCGGTTTAAGCTTAGACGATATCGATTACATCGAGCTGAACGAGGCCTTCGCCTCCCAGTCTCTGGGCTGCATAAGGGAGCTCGGTTTCGATATGAGCAGGACCAATCGCTACGGCGGCGGTATCTCGCTGGGGCATCCTATCGGCTGTACCGGCGCCAGGATTCTGGTGACGCTGGCCCATGAGATGGTGCGGCAGAATCTCCAGCTGGGTCTGGCCACGCTTTGTATCGGCGGCGGGCAGGGGATGGCCATGGTCTTGGAGAAGGCTTAAAGAGCTATTTGCCTCGCTTGGCGTAGTCGGGACACCAGGTAGCGTTGGGCCTTTCCGGGCGGTGACAGGTGCTGCGCCAGTCCCACTTGCAGCTGTCGCAGAGGAAGACATTCTTCCCCATCAGCTTCTTGAATCTAATCTTGAGCTTATCGCTCCAGGATGGCTTAATCTTGGCTTTCATGGCATACCCAACATTGTATAAAATATAGCAGATAGGGTGCTATTTGGCAACGATTATGGTAGAATAGGGCGAGTTTCGGGCAGAGGTACGCGTTATGGGTATGCCGAGAATGAAAAGAGGCAAAAAGGTCGCTCCCGAGGCGGTAAGGGAAGAGGGTAAACTGAATATAGATTCGGTGAATGGGGAGGGACTGACCTGGATTAATATCGAGTCTCCGGGCAAGGAGGAGACGGACTACCTGGCGGTTAACTACCCCTTTCACCCCCTCGACCTGGACGACTGCCTGAGCCGTATCCAGCGGCCCAAGATAGACCGCTACGACGAATACCTCTTTCTGGTCTTTCACTTCCCCGTCTTCAGCCGCGAGGCCAGGGTGACCACTCCCAGCCAGGTCTCGGTCTTTATCGGCTCGGACTACCTTATCACCCTGCACAAGGGAGACCTCAAGCCGCTGGTGAATCTGTTTAACCAGTGCCAGAGCGACGAAGACATCAGGAAAGAGCACTTCGGCCAGGGCTCGGGCTACCTGCTCTACCGCATTATCGACCGCCTGGTGGACTACTGCTTCCCCATCCTGAATAAAATCGGGGGCAACATCGAGGCGGTGGAGGACGCCATCTTCGCGGTGAGGGCGCGGGGCACGGTAAGGGAAATCTCCACGCTGCGCCGGGACGTTATCTCCTTCCGCCGCATTATCTGGCCGATGAGGGCGGTTATCGGCGGCCTGGAGCCCAAGATACGGCGCTTTTCCAAGATGGACATGGAGGTCTATTTCGGGGATACCGTCGACCACCTGGACAAGATATGGGACGCCCTCGACGAGTATAAAGAGATTATCGAGGGTTTAAACGATACCTACGATTCACTGGCCACCAACCGCACCAACGAGGTCATGCGTATGCTGACCGTTATCGCCACTATCCTGCTGCCGCTGACGGTAATCGCCTCTATCTACGGGATGAACGTGCCCCTGCCTTTCCAGGAATCGAATTATTCTTTCCTCATCGTCTTCTCCATCTGGGCGGTGGTGGTGGCCGGCATGCTCTATTTCTTCCGCCGTCACCACTGGATATAACGGTTAAGATATAAAGATGAAGGTCTCGCACCGACTGCTTATTATCGTCGCCCTCTTTGTCACCTGTTTTATCACCGCCAACATAATCTCGGTCAAGATGATAAGCTTAGGGCCCTTTATCGTCTTCGCCGGCGTTTTTATCTTCCCCTTAAGCTATATCATCGGCGACGTGCTCACCGAAGTCTACGGCTACAGAATAGCCCGCCGCGTTATCTGGCTTGGCTTCGCCTGCAACCTTATCTTCGTTGTCTTCGCCTGGATAGGACAGATATTACCGGGGGCGTCGGGATGGGAGCTACAGGGAGCCTACGAGAGCATCTTGGGCTATACGCCGCGGCTGCTCCTGGCCTCTGTCTGCGGCTATCTGGTAGGGGAGTTTGCCAACTCCTACGTATTGGCCAGGATGAAGGTCTTTACCAGTGGGCGCTGGCTCTGGAGCCGCACCATCGGCTCGACCATAGTCGGGGAGGGGTTGGATACCGCCGTCTTCGCCACCATCGCCACCGTGGGTACCCCCTTCTTCATGCCCACGGTAATCCTGAGCCAGTGGCTGGTTAAAGTGGTGGTCGAGGTCGTGGCCACGCCCGCCACCTACGCCGTGGTCGGCTACCTGAAGCGGAAGGAGGGCATCGACAGCTACGACCGCCAGACCAACTTCAACCCCTTCCGCGTCCTGGACTAGTCTATTTAGAGAGTGGGTGACAGAAGATGAAGATTCGTTTTCTGGGGGCGCACAACAGCGAGACAAAAGACACCAGGCTGACCAGCCTGCTCGTTGACGACGTTTTAGCCATCGACGTCGGCGGGCTTACCGCCAGCCTATCGGTAAAGGCGCAGTATGGAATCGAAGCCGTGCTGCTCACCCACCAGCACTACGACCACGTCCGCGATATACCCACTCTTTCCATGAACCTTTTCCTGGGCGGCGCTCAAACCACCATCTACTCCATTCCCGCCGTCTTCGAGGTGCTGGAGAAGAACCTGATGGACGAAGTGATTTACCCCGATTTCCGTAATAGGTCGACCGGTGGGCCTACCATCACCTTCAGCGTCATCGAGCCGAATAAAGCGCGTAAGATTTTGGACTACGACGTCTTGTCCGTCCCGGTAAATCACGGCGTGCCCACCGTGGGCTACCAGCTCAGCGCCGGGGGCAAGACCTTTTTCTACACCGGGGATACGGGACCGGGGCTGGCCGAATGCTGGAAGGTCGTTTCCCCGCAGCTGCTCATCACCGAGGTTACCGCCTCGGATAAATACACGGAGTGGGCGGCGGAAGGGGGGCACCTTACCCCCTCGCTATTACAGCGGGAGCTTGAAGATTTCAGAAAGCTCAAGGGCTATCTGCCCCGGGTCATTGTCGTCCACATGAGCCCGCACCTGGAGAAGGATATCGCCGCTGAGGTGCCCAAGGTGGCGAAGAAGCTGAACGCCGACATCAGCCTCGCTTACGAGGGGATGGAGGTTAGTCTTTAAGAGTGCCTTGGTCTGCAATAGGTCCTTAAGGGGGTGATATGCCCGACACCCCGAAGTTCGTTGTCGACCACAATGTGGGCAAGCTGGCCCGCTGGCTGCGGCTCATGGGCTATGACGCCCGCTTCTTCCGCGGCGGCAGCGACGCCGAGCTGGTGGCCCTCGCCCTCAAAGAGGGGCGGATAATAGTGACCCGGGATACCCTCATTATGCAGCGGCGGCTGGTGACCAAGGGCAAGCTCAAGGCCCTGCTCATCGAGAGCGACCAGCCGATGAAGCAGATTCGCCAGCTCATCGATAGCCTTAACCTCGATTACCGCTTCAATCCCTTCAGCCTCTGCCTGGAGTGCAACCAGCCACTGGTAGAGAGGAAAAAGGCGGAGGTCAAAGAGCTGGTGCCGCCCTACGTCTTCAAGACGCATGACCAGTTCCGGCAGTGCCCGAAATGCCAGCGTATCTACTGGCGGGGGACGCACTGGCGGGCGATGACTAAACGGCTAGAGGGGTTGGAGGGTGGCTAATACGGCTCTCTCTCTTGACCGCAGCCTAGTATATTGCTACACTTCAAGTTGATAATAGTTGCTAGTAGTGAAAGGAATAAACGATGGCTTTTAAGAACATTCTGCTGGAGAAGAAAGACGGGGCCGCTAAGATTATCATAAATCTGCCGCCCTTAAATATCCTGGATATCCCCACGCTGGAGGAGATGAGCCAGGCGCTGGCCGAGCTGAGGGACGATGACGAGGTAAAGGTGGTGGCCATAACCGGCTCGGGGGAAAAGGCCTTCTCGGCGGGGGTTGCCGTCGGCGACCATCTGGGCGATAAGCTGCCCAGGATGGTCGAGGTCTTTCACCAGCTGTTCGTCTCGCTAATCAACGTGGATAAGCCGACCATCGCCCTGGTCAACGGGGTGGCGCTGGGTGGAGGTTGCGAGGTAGTGGCCGGCTGCGACATGGCCGTCGCCTCGGATAAGGCGCAGCTGGGGCAGCCCGAGATTAAGCTGGGGGTTTATCCGCCGCCGGCCTCGGTGCTCTTCCCCAGAATAATGGGGCGGCAGAAGGCCTTCGAACTTATCCTTTCCGGCGACAGCATCAGCGCCAAGGAAGCCGAGGAAATCGGGTTGGTGAACAAGGTTTTCCCCGCCGCCGAGTTCAAGAAGGCGAGCGACGAGTTTATCAAGCGTTTTACGGCTAACAGCGGGCTGGCTCTGACCCAGGCCCGGCGGGCGCTCTACCGCAACTTCGACCTCAGTTTCAACGAAGCCCTGGAGGCCACCGGCGCCGACGCCACTATGGTTATGGCCGGTGAGAACAGCATCGAGGGGCTGTCCGCCTTTCTGGAGAAGAGAAAGCCAATCTGGATAAGATAGTCTTTACGGAGGTAGAGGGCAGTGAAAGTAATAACTACTGACCAGATGCAGCAGCTGGAGCAAGAGGCCATCAGGTCCGGCACAAGCCTGGAAATGCTCATGGAGAACGCCGGGGAGGCCGTCGCCAGCGAGGCGAAGCGTTTCCTGGACGATATCCGCCGGCAGCATATTCTAATTCTCATCGGACCGGGTAACAACGGTGGGGATGGCTTGGTCGCCGCCCGACATCTTCACGACGCCGGAGCCAAAATCTTCCTCTATTTTTTCGGAGAGAGGCCGACCCGAGAGCCTATTATGAAGCCGCTAAGAGACCGCCGCATCAAACGTATCGATGCCAAAAAGGACGAAAACCTGGACGAGCTGAAGGGGCTGCTGGCTTCGGTAGATACCGTTATCGACGCCCTCTTCGGCACTGGCACCACCCGCCCCTTTTCCGGGCTGGTGCTGATGATACTGGACAGGGTGAGGCGGGCTAAAATCAGGCGCCCCGATATAAAAATCATCGCCCTGGACTTACCTTCGGGGCTTAACGCCGATACCGGCGAGGTCGACCCGGGCTGTCTCTATGTCGATAATACCATCACGCTGGCTTTTCCCAAGCCGGGGCTGTTCAAGTTCCCCGGGGCCGAAAGGGTGGGGGAAATCAGCGTGGTTGATATCGGGCTACCCGGATTTGTTGAGGAGGAAACCACTCCCGAATACCTCGCCGACGAGTGGGTGCAATCGGTGCTGCCCGAGCGTTCGCCGCAAGCCAACAAGGGCAACTTCGGCAAGGTGCTGGTGCTGGCTGGCTCCGCCAACTACATCGGCGCGCCTTATCTGGCCTGCAGCGGTGCCATGAGGGTCGGCGCGGGCCTGGTGACGCTGGCGGCCACGGGGAGGCTGCAGGCTATTCTAGCTAACAAGCTGACCGAGGTGACCTACATGCCCCTGCCCGAGTCCCGGCCCTGGCTCATCGCCCGGGAGGCCATACCGGTGCTCTTCCGTAATTTCGAACAATACAACGTGCTGCTCATGGGCTGCGGTATGGGGCAGAACGAGTCGGTGGTCAGGATAATCCGGTCCATACTGCTTTCCCATCCCAAGGCTAAGACAGCCAAGCCCAAGCTGCCCTCCTTGGTCCTCGATGCCGATGCCCTTAACGCCCTGGCCCTGGTGCCCAAGTGGTGGGACCTGATGCCCGAGGATGCCATCCTTACCCCCCACCCGGGGGAGATGGCCCGGCTGACGGGGATGACGGTGGACGAGGTACAGCTGGACAGATTGGAGCTGGCCAAGAAGATGGCGGCGGAGTGGCACAAGACCATCGTCCTCAAGGGTGCTTATACCGTTATCGCCTCCCCCGACGGGCGGACACAGATAAGCCATGTGGCTAATGCCGGGCTGGCCTCGGCGGGGACGGGTGACGTCCTGGCCGGGGTTATTGCCGGGCTGCTGGCGCAGGGTTTGAGCTTTTTCGACGCCGCTGCGGCTGGCGTCTATATCCACGGCATGGCCGGCGGGTTGGTCAAGGATAGGCTGGGCGACGCCGGTATGGTGGCCTCCGACCTCCTGCCCGAACTGCCCCTGGTTATCAAGCGGCTAAAGGAAGGCCTGCCCGGAGACGAGATTGAAGTCGAAGAGGTTGTCTCCGAAGAGGTCATCATCGAAGAGGCTGACTAAAATGCTGTTAGCGGTTGATATCGGCAACACCAGCACCAAGCTCGGCGTCTTCGATGGGGATAAGCTGCGCTCTACCTGGCACATGGCAACGGGCGTCCACCGCATGGCCGATGAGTACGCCGCTTTGCTCTTCAACCTGCTGCGCCAGCAGGAGCTGAAGACCGCCGACATCAAGGCGGTGGCCATGTGCAGCGTGGTGCCGCCGCTGATTTCGACCTTCGAAGAGCTTTTCGGGCGCTATTTTAACATCACGCCGCTGGTGGTGGGGGCGGGGGTCAAGACGGGGGTGAGTATCCGCATGGATAACCCCCGCGAGGTCGGCGCCGACAGAATCGCCGATGCCGCCGCTGCCCATAAGCTCTACGGCGGGCCGATAATCATTATCGACCTGGGCACGGCCACCACCTTCGGCATCGTTTCCAAAGAGGGGGACTACACCGGCGGTATTATCGCCACCGGTATCGCCACCGCCGCCGAGGCGCTTTTCACCAGGACGGCGCAGCTGCCCCGCGTGGAGCTGGCCCGACCCAAGCACGTTATCGGCAGCAACACGGTGGCGGCCATACAGTCGGGGGTTATCTACGGCTACGCCTCGCTAGTGGAGGGGATGCTGGAGCGCATACAGAAGGAGCTGGGCAAAAAGCCCAAGGTGGTGGCTACGGGGGGCTACGCCGAGCTTATCGCCAAGGTGACCGACGTCATCGACGTGGTCAACCCCGACCTGACCCTGATTGGCTTAAGGCTCATCTACCAGATGAACGAGGGCGGATAAGAGAAAAATGCTAAGCAATAAGACCGTAGTATTGGGCATAACCGGCAGCATCGCCGCCTATAAGGCGGCTGACATCGCCAGCCGCCTGACCAAGGAGGGGGCTAAGGTGGAGGTGGTTATGACCAAGGCCGCCACCTGGTTTATCGCCCCGCTGGCCCTGCGCAGCATTACCGGGCGGTCGGTGATAACCGACATGTTCAACGCCGAGTCCGAGCGCACGCTGGAGCATGTCACGCTGGCCGAGGCGGCCGACGTGGTGGTTATCGCCCCGGCCACCGCCTCACTGATTGCCAAGCTGGCGGCGGGCATCGCCGACGAGATGCCGGCCCTGGTGGTGCTGGCCACCAGAGCCCCGGTTATCCTGGCGCCGGCCATGAACGTCAATATGTACCAGAATGCTATAACCCAGGAGAACCTGGCCAAGCTTAAAGCCCGCGGCTTCACCATCATTGACCCCGAGCGCGGGCGCCTGGCTTCGGGCCGGGTGGGGCTGGGGCGGCTGGCCGATACCGACAAGATTATCGGCACCATTACGCAGGTATTGGGGCGCAAAGGCGACCTGGCCGGTAAGAAGCTGGTGGTTACGGCGGGGGGTACCCAGGAGCCCATCGACCCGGTGCGCCATATCACCAACCCGTCATCGGGCAAGATGGGCTACGCCATCGCCGAAGCCGCCCGCGACCGTGGGGCCGAGGTTAAGCTGGTCACCGCGCCCACCTCGCTGCCGGCACCCGCCGGAGTAGAGGTCATATCGGTAAGAACCACCGTCGAGATGCAAAAAGCGGTGGCTAAAGCGGTGAAAGGGGCCGACGCCCTGGTTATGGCGGCGGCGGTGACCGACTACCAGCCCAAGACCACCGCCAAAGATAAGCTTAAAAAAGACGCCGCCAGCCTGAAGCTGGAGCTGGTGAGGACGCCCGATATCCTGGCCGAGGTCAAGGGCGATTTTATTAGGGTCGGCTTCGCCGCTGAGAGCAACGACATCATCGCGAACGCTAAAAAGAAGCTGTCCAGTAAAAAGCTGGATATGATAGTGGCCAACGACATTACCGCCGCCGACAGCGGCTTCGGCGTTGACACCAATAGAGTAATCATCATCGACAAAAAGGGTAAGGCGGAAAAATTGCCCCTGATGAGCAAGCGCGAGGTGGCCGACAGGATACTGGACGGGGTGGTGGGTTTGGTTAAGAGTTAGCCACCAGATTATAAGGAGACACCCCCTTCATGACAGATTCGTTGAAAATGCATGGCGACATGCCTAAGGCCTATGAGCCGCAAAAAGTAGAGCAGAAATGGTATAAATTCTGGCTGGATAAGGGCTATTTCCGGGCTGAGATTGACCCCAAGAAGAAGCCCTTCGTCGTTATCATGCCCCTGCCCAACGTTACCGGCGGGCTGCACATGGGGCACGTCTGCTTCCTCACCCCGGAGGACGTGATGACCCGCTGGCACCGTATGAAGGGCGACTCCGCCCTCTGGCTGCCGGGCATCGACCACGCCGGCATTGCCGCCCAGGTGGTGGTAGAGCAACAGCTGGCTAAAGAGGGGACGGATCGCCACAAGATGGGGCGGGAGAAGTTCCTGGAAAGAATGTCTAAGTGGGCCAAGGAGTGCCGCCAGACGATAACCAAGCAGGAACAGAGAGTGGGGGCTTCCTGCGACTGGAGCCGGGAAAAGTTTACCCTGGAAAAGGGGCCGAGCCTGGCGGTGCGTACCGCCTTTAAGCGCCTCTACGATAAGGGCCTGATCTACCGGGGGGAGCGCATCATCAACTGGTGCCCGCGCTGCGCCACGGCGCTTTCCGACCTGGAGACCGACCACAGGGATATACAGGGGAACCTCTACTACGTTCGCTATCCCCTGGTGGACAGCGACGATTTTATCACCGTGGCCACCACCCGCCCCGAAACGATACTGGGCGATACCGCCGTGGCCGTCAACCCCAATGACAAGCGCTTCAAAAAGGTGGTGGGCCAGAAAGCCATCCTGCCCGCCGTCAACCGTGAGATACCCGTTATCGCCGATGAGGCCGTCGACCCTGAGTTCGGCACGGGGGCGGTAAAGATTACCCCCGCCCACGACCCCGTCGATTTCGAGGTCGCCCAGCGCCACGACCTGCCGCTGGTCAATATACTTAACCCCGACGTCACCATGAACGAAAACGCGGGCAAGTACCAGGGCATGGACAGGTTCAAGTGCCGCGAGGCGATACTGAAAGACCTCAGGAGGTCGAGGCAGCTGGTCAAGATTGAGCCCTACGGGCATTCGGTGGGGCACTGCATGCGCTGCCAGACGATTATCGAGCCCATCGCCAGCCAGCAGTGGTTTATCAAGACCGAGCCGCTGGCTAAACCAGCCATCGAAGCCGTCACTGGCGGGCGCATCAACATTATCCCAGAGCGCTTCACCAAGGTCTACCTCAACTGGATGGGGAATATCCGCGACTGGTGCATCAGCCGCCAGCTCTGGTGGGGGCACCGCATACCGGTCTGGTACTGCGCTAAATGCGGTAAGCTGACTGTTTCGGTGAAAGACGTCAAGAAGTGCGCCCACTGCGGCTCGACCAAAATTGAGCAGGACCCCGACGTACTCGATACCTGGTTTTCCTCGGCGCTGTGGACTCACTCCACGCTGGGCTGGCCCGACGACACCGAGGACTTGCGCTATTTCTACCCGACGACGGTCATGGAGACGGGCTACGACATCCTCTTCTTCTGGGTGGCCCGGATGATAATGATGGGGCTGGAAGACGTGGGCGATATACCTTTCAGCACCGTTTACCTGCACGGGCTGCTGCGGGACGAGAAGGGGGAGAAGATGAGTAAGGTGAGGGGCAACGTGCTCGACCCGCTCGAAATCATGGATAAATACGGCACCGACGCCCTGCGCTTTGCCATATCCACCGACGTTTCGCCGGGCAACGACATCAACATGACCAAGGCCAGGCTGGAGGCGGGGCGCAACTTCGCCAACAAGCTCTGGAACGCCGCCCGCTTCGTGGCCAGAAGCCTGGAGACTGGTGCCGACATTGAGCTTAAACCTGACCAGCTGACGCGGGAAGACCGCTGGATATTGAGCCGCCTCAGCCGCACCAACGCCAGTGTCGTCAAGCTGATGGAGGGCTTCCAGTTCGGCGAAGCCCTGAGACAACTGCACGACTTTATCTGGGGCGAGTTCTGCGACTGGTATATAGAGTTCGCCAAGATTCGGCTCGCCGCCGACGATAATTCGCCGCTACCTGTCCTGGTCTATGTGCTGGAGGCATCGCTGCGGCTGCTGCACCCCTTCCTGCCCTTCGTCACCGAGGAGCTCTGGCAGCAGCTTAAACAACGCCTGCCCGCCGACTGGCAAAAGACCGATTCCATAATGGTCGCCAGCTACCCCGAAGCCGATAAAAAAGCCGTTGACGCCGAGGCGGAAAAGGTGATGGAAGCCATCATCGAGATAGTACGCGCCATCCGCAACGTGCGGGCGGAGCACAAGGTGGCCAACAGCCAGTGGGTCGAGGCGCAACTATTTGCCGGCGAGCTTAACGCCGCTATCGCTCCCTATGCCCCGGCTATCCAGAGGCTGGCCCGGGCCAAACCGGTGGGCTTTGGGGAAGGGAAGGGGGAGGCTAAACCGACTGAGAACGTGCTGGCGCTGGTGCTCAAAAGCTCCGAGGTGCTTATTCCCATGGAGAGCATGGTCGACATTAAGGCCGAGCGAAAACGGCTGGAAAAAGAGATTGCCCAGAACCAGGCGCAGCTCGCCTCGCTGGAAGCCAGGCTCGAAGATAAAGCCTTCTTAGCCAAAGCGCCGAAAGAGGTGGTGGCTAAAGAGCGGCAGAAGCTGGCCGAGCGGAAGGATAAACTAGAGCGATTACTAGAGCAGCTTGCTCGCTTCAACTAAAGCAAAACCGCCCTCCCGCTTGGAGAGAGCGGTTTTTCGCTTTTTCCGGCTCTATCGACTAATGGTTTAGTCTTCCCACTTACCGCCTTTACCGATTTGAGTGAAGCAGAAAACTAGGCCAACGATAAATACCAGACTCATGATAATGGTGGTGACTATTGCCGCTGTACTCATTGCAGCTTCACCTCCTGGGGCCCTCGGGTCTTAGCTGCTTGCAGCCAGAAGCTCAAACCCAGGGTTACGGCTAGTATTAGCCAGATGATGTGAGAGCCGTTGAAGGGCCCTATCGCGTATTCTCCGTAGGCATTGGGTATGTCGTTCTTGAAGCCGCCGTAGATGACCACGAAGAGAAGCCCCGCGGGCACGACGATTTTAATCAGCCAGTCGAACCAGGCCCCGATTTTGAAATCGGAGGTCGAATTAATGTGCTCCCTGAGCTTCTCGGCGCCGTAGAACCAGCCGACGACAATACAGGCCAGGGCGCCGGTGATGAGCAGCCCGTAGAAGGCGGTAGCTCTATCCACTATGTCCAGCCAGTAGAGACCGCCGCCGGTACAGTAGAGGAGACCGATGACGAGGCCAAGGGCACAGATAACGGCGGTGACTTTGGCCCGTCCCCAGCCGAATTTATCCCGCAACGGGGCGATAACGCCGCCGTAGGTCAGGAAGAAGGCCGAATCTATGCCCAGGAAGAAGAAGCAGATGAAGAAGATGACACCGGTAAGGGCGGCCAGAGCCGGCATCATCGAGATGGCCACCGGGTAGGTGACGAAGGCCAGCCCTAAACCGGAGGCGCTGACATCGCCCACGGCAACACCCAGTGCCCCCATGATGAAGCCGACGACGCTGAATACGGCAAAACCAGCGAAAAAGCTGGTGGCGCAGTTGGAGAAAGAGGTGATGAAGGCATTGTTGTTGATGTCAGCCTTCTTGGCCACAAAGCTGCCGTAGGCGAACATGCCGGCCATACCCAGAGACAGGGTGAAGGCAATCTGACTGAAGGCGCCGAACCACAAATCGGCGTTGGCCAGGGCGCCCCAATCCGGAGCTAGGTAGTAGTTTAAGCCCTCAACCGCTCCGGGTAGCGTCAACCCCCTTATCAGCAGGACAATGAGCAGTGCCCAGGGAATGGCTACCGTCCAGACGGCGACCTTGCCGATTATCCGGGCTCCCTTGAACATGATGAAGAACAAGAGGACCCAGACGAAGGCCAGGGCGCCGACTACAGGCCATTGCAGACCGCCGAGGGCGGTGGGCCCTGAGGAAAGGTTAAGCACGTCCCCGAAGAAATAGGCACCGGCGTTGGCCGCGCCAGCCTCACCGGTTCCCCAGGCAACGGTGGCCGAGTCAACGGCGTAGTTCAACGACCAGGCGATGACCACGGCGTAGTAGGTGACGATGAGGAAGGCAACGAAGACGGGCCACCAGCCCAGCCATTCCCATTTCTTGCCGATGCCCTCGA